>CAZQVW010000193.1:0-4418 GCA_964596865.1 uncultured Bacteroidaceae bacterium | reverse complement strand
ACAATTACTCTCAACACAATATCCACCCCCGCAAGGCCGTGCGCCCGATAGAGATGGATACCGCTGTGGTGCATTATGACGTTACGATGAGCCAGATTGCGCAGGCTTGCGGCGTAACGGAGGAAGAAATCAAGAGTTTCAACCCACAATATCGCACAACCCTAATTCCCGGGGCGCGCCGCCGTTGCACTATCGCCCTGCCCATAGAAACTTCCGTGCGCTTTGCTGCAGTGGAGGATTCGCTGTATCAAAGCGGCGTAGCGTCTGCATCCGGTTTGGCCGCAACTGCAGATAGCACAGCCACTCTGACCTCCACCGCTGCCGCAAATAATGATGAGGAACTCACCAACGAGGCTTCCTCGCGCTATTCCAAGAGCCAACGACAGTCGTCTCGCTCCAAAGCTCGCTCGCGCTCGAGCCAGTCTTCTAGGAGCAAGACCATCACTGTGCGCAAGGGCGATACGCTTGACAAGATTGCCAAACGCAACGGCACTACTGTGGAGAAACTGAAGCGCGCTAATGGTATGCGTACCTCCAAGATTTGGCCGGGCAACAAACTGAAAGTGAAATAATGAGCACGCAAGGAAACGCACAACGGCCGCAAGAAATGCCGCAAAACGAAGGAAACGCTCCATCTGCCACCAATCGGAAGTCTATGGAGGCTGATTCTGTATCCAAAGCGGTTTCTGCACCTGCTAAAACGGCGGGGGATGATTCCCTCCTCACTCAGGAGGCAAAAGAGGAACAGCAGATTTACGATGCTTTCCGCGGATTGCTGGATGTCTATCTTGCGTCCAATCATAGGAAAAAGATAGACATCATCACGCGTGCGTTTAATTTTGCAAAGCAGGCCCATAAGGGGGTGCGCCGCCGCTCCGGTGAGCCTTATATCATGCACCCCATCGCCGTGGCCCGCATTACCTGTGAGGAGATAGGCCTTGGGTCTACCTCCATCTGCGCGGCGTTGTTGCACGATGTGGTAGAGGACACCGAATACACCGTTGAGGACATCCAAAATCTTTTCGGTCCAAAAATTGCCAACATCGTGGAGGGCCTCACCAAGATTTCCGGTGGCATTTTCGGCGACCGTGCGTCACTCCAAGCCGAGACGTTCAAAAAGCTCCTGCTCACCATGAGCGAGGACATCCGCGTAATTCTTATTAAAATCGCCGACCGTCTCCACAACATGCGCACGCTGTCTTCCATGCTGCCCTCAAAGCAGTATAAGATTGCGGGAGAGACGCTTTACATCTATGCGCCAATTGCTTCCCGCCTCGGTCTAAATAAAATCAAGAACGAACTGGAAGACCTCTCTTTCCGCTACGAACACCCCGACGATTATCGCTTTATCCACGACAAACTGGCGGCCACTCAGCAGGAGCGCGATACGGTCTTCAAGGAGTTTACCGAACCTATCCGCAAGGCGTTGGATGATCTCCACCTCACTTATACCATTGATGCCCGCATCAAAACTCCTTATTCCATTTGGAAGAAGATGCAGGACAAGCACGTTACCTTTGAGGAGGTCTTCGACATTCTGGCCACGCGCATCGTCTTTCAGCCCAAGGAGGGCGAAGACGAGGTAAACACCTGTTTTAATATCTACGTGGCGCTCACCAAAATCTATCGCCTCCATCCCGACCGCACCCGCGATTGGGTGAACCATCCCAAGGCCAACGGCTATCAAGCACTGCACGTAACGCTGATGAGTCACCGCGGCGAATGGATTGAGGTGCAGATACGCTCCCAGCGTATGCAGGACATCGCCGAACAGGGAGTGGCGGCCCATTGGCGCTACAAGGCTCATATCAATGCCAACACCTCGGGCAGTCAGGCCGCAGACAATGCTGAAGGGCAAATGGATTCGTGGATTCATACTATCAAGGAAATCTTGGACGACCCGCAGCCAGATTCTTTGGATCTCCTTGATACTATCAAGCTCAATCTCTATGCCTCCGAAATTGCTGTGTTCACCCCGAAAGGCGAGATCAAAACCATGCCGGCCGGTGCCACAGCTCTGGATTTCGCTTTCTCAATCCATTCTTTCCTCGGCACCAACTGTATCGGCGCCAAGATAAACCATAAGCTCGTGCCCGCCACCGAGAAATTGCAGAGTGGCGACCAGGTGGAAATCCTTACCGCGCGTACCCAGCAGGTGAAGCGCGAATGGCTCAACTATGTCATCACCGCCAAGGCGCGCTCAAAGATACAGGTCTGTTTGAGAAAGATGGATCGCGAGCAGGAACATCAGGGCGAGGCCATCATGCGCCAATGGTGTATGTCGAAGAATTTGGAATACAACGCCCAAAACCTCGACAAGCTCCGCATCTTCCATCAGCGCCCCACCGCAGCAGTGTTTCTTCGTGATATTGCCAATCATACGCTTGTTCTTAGCGATGATGATTCAGCTTTGCTTCGCGGGCATCGTAATGGCACTAAATTATCTTGGCGCAAGCTCATTCCTTTTGTGGCAAGTCATCCGTCTACGCCCGCAAATAAGGATAATGTTCCTGTAGCCGACCATGTTAGCCCCTTGGAATTTGTTTCTTCCATCGACCGCCGTAAGGTATTCACCATCACCCCGCTAAATATCGACCACTGCACTATCGCGCCTTGCTGTCACCCCATTCCGGGCGACGACGCATTGGGATATGTGGACGAGGCCTCGCAGACATTCACCATCCATCTTCGCGACTGTCCCGAGGCGGCCAAACTGAAATCCCAGTTTGGTAATAATATCGTGGCTGTTAGGTGGAATATGCAGCATTCCCATCTTTTTCTTACCACCATCCACGTGGAGGGCGCCGATGAGCCCGGCACGCTATTCAAGATAGCGGAGTCGCTCTTCCTGCATAGTGGTATTAACGCCAAGGGAATGACCATTGACACAGACAAGGGTCTTTTTTATGCCGACCTCCATATCTATGTTCACGATACACAGGAGGTGAACGCCCTGTGCCGAGATTTATTAAAAGTAGAGGCCATCCTAAAGGCTGTGAGAGTGTAGGGATTTTATCTTCCTACCGTGTATTATATGGCAACATTTTGCGTTTTTGCGGCCACAAATAATTCCCTATATTATATAATGTAGCGGAGCATGACAAGCCGAGTAAGCAGAATGACTTAATAAAATGTAAGATAGATAATTTATTTTGCCTAAAATTTGATTAGTCCGCTTTTTGGCAGTAAATTTGCGGACGCAAAATAGAGAAATGCAAAAAAATAATTATCAAACTCTTAATAATAAACACGATGAAGACTTTGCAGATTGAGAAAATTCATGCTCGTGAGATTCTTGACTCGCGCGGCAATCCCACCGTGGAGGTGGAAGTAACCCTTGAGAATGGTGTGATGGGTCGCGCCAGCGTGCCCTCCGGCGCCAGCACCGGTGAGAACGAGGCTCTTGAGCTTCGCGATGGCGACAAGAAGCGCTACGGCGGCAAGGGCGTGCTGAAGGCCGTGGAGAATGTCAATAACATCATCGCCCCCGCATTGAAGGGCTATAATGTGCTGGAGCAGCGCAAGATTGATTACAAGATGCTCGCTTTGGACGGCACTCCCACCAAGAGTAAGTTGGGCGCTAACGCCATCCTCGGTGTCAGCCTCGCAGTGGCTCACACCGCTGCCGATGCTCTGGGTCTCCCCCTCTATCGCTATATCGGCGGCTCCAACACTTACACCCTGCCTATCCCGATGATGAACATCATCAACGGTGGTGCTCACTCCAGCGCTCCTATTGCGTTCCAGGAGTTTATGATTCAGCCGCGTAATTTCTCCTCCGAGAAAGAGGCTATCCGCTGCGGCGCCGAGGTGTTCCACGCTTTGGCTAAGGTATTAAAGAATCGCGGCCTTTCCACCGCTGTAGGCGATGAGGGCGGTTATGCTCCTAACCTCAATGGTATCGATGACGCTCTCGACAGCATCTGTCAGGCCATCAAAGACGCTGGTTACGAGCCGGGCAAGGACGTTACCATCGCTATGGACTGCGCTGCCAGTGAGTTTGCTACTCTTAAGGACGGCAAGTACTACTACAACTACAAGCAGCTCAAGAACGGTATGCCCAAAGATCCTAACGGCAAGGAGCTGAGCGATGATGAGCAGATTGCTTATCTCCAGCAGCTTTGCGAGAAGTATCCTATCAAGAGCATTGAGGACGGTCTGGACGAGAACGACTGGGAAGGCTGGGTTAAGCTCACCAAGGCCCTCGGCGACAAGGTACAGCTCGTGGGCGATGACCTATTTGTTACCAACACCAAGTTCTTGGAGAAGGGTATCAAGCTGGGTGCCGCCAACGCAATTCTTATCAAGGTGAACCAGATTGGCTCTCTCACCGAGACCCTCGAGGCTATCGAGATGGCACACCGCCACGGCTACAACACTGTAACCTCCCACCGCTCCGGCGAGACCGAGGATACCAC
>CAZQVW010000192.1:0-4449 GCA_964596865.1 uncultured Bacteroidaceae bacterium | reverse complement strand
GACTTTTTCCGCAACCTCGCGGATTATTGCTCCGTTACAGAGAATTCGGCTCCGGAAGCATAGTCGTGGCCGTCATGACTGGAGAGGGCACGAAGGCGAACATAGCGAGCCTTGACGGGAGCAGAGAACGTTTCCTTCTTCAGCTCGCGAGAGTTGGCGAAAGTGCCCTTCTTCACAGGCTCGCCCCAATTCTTACCATCCTGAGATACGTAGATTTCGTAGTCCTTGATGCGCCCGTTAGGACTATCCTGGCGCGGCAGATAGCTGAAGCCAGTAAGAGTCTTCTCCTCACCGCAATCAAAGTCCACCCAATGGGGGAAACTGGCCATAGTAACGGAATACATCGTATGCCAGAAAGTATTGGGATCGCCATCAGTGAGATTAGACGCCGGTGTATCTTCCGCCTTGTTTTCCTCACTGGAAGCAAACACCACCTCGATGGGCACGTTAGTAATCTTATTGAAAGAAACGGAGGAGGCAGCCAGTTTGTTGGTCTCCGGCCAAGCCTCGATGGTGCCGCCCTGACGGAAAGCGAACGTGCCGGTATACTCTTTAGGCTTGCCGCCATCTACGGCGTAGAGCACCTTGCTACCCATGGGCGCGCCGGTGATGGTTACGTTGCCCATGTGGGTGCGCTTCACCAGCAAGGGGGATGAACTGGCGGGCGCCACATTGCTCATCGCCACGCGATTATCCGATGCCTTGATAGGGCGAATGATAAACCCGAAGGTGTGGGGATTGGCCTTTATACGGCAGGATTCCAATGGCGGTGCCTGACCGCAAGATGTGCCGCCCAGACCGGTGATGCCCACATCCAGATGAAGGAATGTGGAGTTACCGTTGTGGTTAAGGTCCTGCGGGTGGGCGGCCGTGGTGATATCCAGAGCAGAATAAGGCAGTGCTTGGAAACTCATGGTGGTGTCGGCAATAAACATCACGCCATCGCCTTGAGGCGTGGTGAGCGTGAGCCAACGGGTATCATCGTGATTGCCCATATCCTGCGGCTTGGGGAAATGCTCCACCTGCTTGGCCACAGTGGACGTGAAGCGCTCCACAAAAGTGCCCGTACGGCGGTCGGGGTAATTGCTCACCGGGCCGCGGCCGTAATATTCCACGTGATTCAGACTCTTCGGCACCTGCATTTCGTATCCTAAACGAGGAAGTACCAACGAGGGGTCGCTGGAATTGATAAAGGAATGGAGCTCAACACTGCCATCGCGGTGGATAGTATAGAGCATTCGCGTCTGGAAATGGAAATCGTCCTTGCCAAAAGGATGCTGCGTGTCTTCCTCAATCTTGCTGGAGTAGACGCCGCGGCGATTCATGTCGGTGCCGCCCACCTGCTGCGCCCCATTGGGCGCTTGGGAGAAGACATCAAAGGCCAGCGTGAACGAACCATCGGCATTGCGCTGCTGCTGGTGGGCCAAAGCCTTGTGGCGGAGGTTGTGGAGGCCGTTCTTAAACCAACGCTGGTAGACCCAGTTGTCGTTGTTCACGAAAGCGCGGTAAGCATTCAGCTTCGGGCCCTCGCCCTCCACGATTACATCGTTGTCATCATAGGCAAGGCGCTGAATACTGCCGTCGGCGAGGTTAAACTTCACTTGGAAATTCTGGCCGGAGATGGTAATATCCTGATTGGTGGAGTCCACCTCAAGCGGTTTCAAAGAATTTTCGTTGGCAGCAAGCATTGGCTTTTGCGCTTCCTTCACGCGGAACTGCTCCTCGGCCTGAACATAGCCGGCATCGGCCCAAGGGGTGGCGTGTTTCAGCAAAAACTGGAGTTTCACATAATATTCGCCCTGAGGATCCAAATCGGCATACTCGTAGGGCAGGGCCACCTTCTTATATGTGCGCGGCGTCAGCCCCTCAAGGCTCACTTCGCCCACATTCACCTGACTGCCATTCTTCCACAAGCTCCATTCACACAGATATTGCGAAAGGTCGGTGAAATAATTGCGGTTGAAAATCTCCACTTCGCCCTTCTTGGCGTCGAGCATCTTAACTGAGATGTTCTGATAGACATGTTTCACCTCATAATATTGCGGTTTGGGCTCAAGGTCGCCAAACATCACGCCGTTCATGCAGAATTGGCCGTCGTTGGGGCGGTCGCCGAAGTCGCCGCCGTATCCTAAATAGCGCTGACCGTTGGGCAAATAGTTATAAATGGCTTGATCCACCCAATCCCAGATAGCACCACCGCAAATAAAGTTGCTGCTCTCCACTGCATCCCAAATATCGCTAAGGCTGCCCATGGCGTTGCCCATGGAATGGGCGTATTCCGAGATATGGAAGGGGTATTTCCAGCCGCCATTGCCACTGGCAATGGCTTGGGTGGTGCCAACAGAGGGGTATTGGTTGGAGCCCATGTCCACAATATCATTATTGCGCTCGTATTGCACGGGGCGGCTCTTGTCAAAGAGCTTCAAGCTGTCGTAGGCCGCAACAAAATTGTGACCCGGGCCGGCTTCGTTGCCCAAACTCCAGATAACGATGCAGGGATTGTTTACATCGCTGTGGACCATCTCCATCACTCTGGCCACGTGTGCGGGACGCCACTCCTCGGGGTGGGAAAGGCTCTCCTTGCCATAGAAATATTCGTGGCTTTCCAGATTGGCCTCGTCCTCCAGATAGATACCGTATTTATTACAGAGATAATACCAGTAAGGATCATCGGGGTAATGGGAGCAACGCACGTGATTGATGTTTGCCTGCTTCATAAGCATGACCTCGCGCTCCATCTGTTCGCGAGTGATGGCGTGACCTACGGCGGGATTGTTTTCATGGCGGTTCACGCCCTTGAGTTTCACGGTCTTGCCGTTGATATAATAATAACGGCCCGCTTTTCCAAACTCATCGTCCTTGGCTTTAGTCTCCTTAATCTCCACCTTGCGGAAACCCACGATGGAGGAAACGGTCTCTATCACTTGATTCTTCTTGTTCACCAGTTCTCCCACCAGTGTATAGCGGTTGGGCTCCTCGGCCGACCAGAGTTTAGGCGTAGTTACATAGAGAGCCATCACGTTTTGGGTTTCGCCCTCCTTGGGGATATTGAAATTAGCCGTCTCGGAGGTGGAAACGAGGGTGTTATCGTCCTGATACAAGTTGTTGGCATAGAGAGAATAGCGCATACGATACTCATCGGCCTTCTTGCCGGTGAGATTGCGCACCGAGGCCGTGATTTTCAGCATACCGTTGCGGTAATCGGGGTCGAGATCGGGGATAATCACGAGGTCGCGCACCTGGAGCTTGGGGGTGCTGTAGATGCTCACCGTGCGGAAGATGCCGGGCAAGCGAAACATATCCTGCGCCTCCAGAAAACTGCCATCGCTGCTGCGATAAACCTCCACGCTCACATCGTTTTTGCCTTTTTTGAGGAAACGAGTAATATTAAAGCGGGCCGCATTGCGGGAGTTTTTGCTAAAACCCACGTATTGGCCGTTGATCCAGAGATAGAAGAAGGAGTCCACACCATCGAAACAGATATACACCTCGCGGCCATCCCAATCTTCCGGCACATCAAAGGAGCGCTTGTAGCTGCCCACCTCGTTGGGGTATTCATAAGTGGTGTACCATTCGGGCTTATCGCGCATCACGCCCTTTTTCCAGTCGCCTTCCTTCACTTCGGAGCCAAAGATGACCCATTGGTTTACATAGATGGGGCTACCCCACTTGCGGGAGCCGTCTTTTTTGCTGATACCGAGCACATTCCAGTTGCCCGGCACAGAAATCTCGTCCCACCCGCTCACATCAAAATTATTGCGGAAAAATTCGGCGGGACGCGAATCGGGCGATTTGGAGAAATGAAACTTCCATTTCCCGTTCAGGCTCTTCCAATACGATGAGTTTTCGGGCAAGACCTTGCGAGCCTCGTCTTTAGTCTTATAGGAGAAAAACCATGCCCTCGGCATTTCCTTATTTAATGCCAGGACAGCGGGATTATTCCATTCGTCTCCCTTAGGGGTCTTCACAGAGGGATCCATCTGGTAGTGCTCCATAAGGCGCGGCATACTTACGGCCTGCCCAACAAGACAAAACAAGGCGGCTCCTATGAACAAAAGCGTATTAAATCTCTTCATAAGTATTAAAAATTATAATTGCCACAAAATTACGACATTTCCACCAACAATTCAGCGAAATATGGAAATAATTTGCTTACTTTGCCGCTTCAAACACCAAAATATAGACAAATGTTATTTCTGCCGACAGGCAGATAATCAAAACGCCCCTCCGTTTTCCACACTCACAAACCATCCCTCCGCAATGAAAGAACAGACATATAGCTTCACTTATCGCGAATATGAAATTTCCGAGCTATCCGAGCCCGACAAACTTTTATTAGAAATGGCCATAGACGCCACCCGCCACAGCTACGCACCATATTCCGAGTATAATGTGGGCGCGGCCCTGCGGTTGGAGGGCGGCGAAATCATCCAAGGCGCCAATCAGGAG
>CAZQVW010000191.1:0-4449 GCA_964596865.1 uncultured Bacteroidaceae bacterium | reverse complement strand
AGCACTGTAACATTATCTAAACAGTACTGTTAACGCAAACTATCTCGGGATTTCTTGAAATTCATCACGGGGAAAACTTTTTTCTGGTGGGGAAAAATGGAGAAAAGTGCGAGAAAAAAATCGCAAAACGAAATCATTTGTGCGAAAATTCGCGTGAATTGGTGGTTTTTAGTAACTTTGCAAATTATTAGCGGCGGCAATAGTGAGAAATGGTTCATTTACATAGCCGCCAACAACAAAGAAAAAGAAAATGAAAGTTGCAATCGTTGGCGCCAGCGGTGCCGTAGGTCAAGAGTTTTTGCGCATCCTTGGAGAGCGCGAGTTTCCAATCGATGAATTACTGCTGTTCGGCTCTAAGCGCAGCGCAGGTAACGAATACGAGTTCCGCGGAAAGAAATATAAGGTGCAGGAGCTTCGCCATGGCGACGATTTTAAGGGTGTGGACGTGGCGTTCACCTCTGCCGGTGCCGGTGTGTCGAAGGAATACGAGAAAGATATTACCCGCTTTGGCGCTGTGATGATTGACAACTCCAGTGCGTTCCGCATGGACGAGGATGTGCCCCTGGTGGTGCCCGAATGCAACCCCGAAGACGCGCTCAATCGCCCGCGCAATGTCATAGCCAACCCCAATTGCACCACAATAATTATGGTGGTGGCGCTCAAAGCCATTGAGAATGCAACGCATATCCGCCGCATCCACGTGAGCACCTACCAAGCCGCCAGTGGCGCCGGCGCTGCCGCCATGCAGGAGCTCTACGACCAGTATCGCGAGGTGCTCAACGGCGAGCCTGTGAAAGTGGAGAAGTTCCCTTACCAACTGGCGTTCAACATGATTCCTCAGGTAGACGTGTTCCAAGACAACGGTTACACCAAGGAGGAGATGAAGATGTACAACGAGACTCGCAAGATCATGCACAGTGATGTTCAGGTGAGCGCAACGTGTGTCAGAGTGCCCAGCCTGCGCAGCCATAGCGAGTCTGTGTGGGTGGAGACTGAGCGCCCCGTGTCGCCCGAGGAGGCTCGCCAGCTTTTCTCCAAACAAAAAGGCCTTGTGGTGGACGATGACCCGACAAACAAGAAGTACCCCATGCCTTTGTTCCTCGCAGGGAAGGATGACGTCTATGTGGGTCGTATCCGCGAGGATTTGGCCAATCCCAATGGCCTCACCTTCTGGCTTGTGGGCGACCAAATCCGCAAGGGTGCCGCCCTCAATGCTGTCCAAATCGCCGAATATCTGATTGAAAAGGGCGAAGTGGGGAAGAAGTAGGAGAAAAATCTGCGCTATTTGCCTATTTAATAACCTGTAAAAGAGACCGCTATGCTAAATCAGCCAATGAGATTTAATCAAGCGCAAAGAGATGTACTGAATGTCGTCGCCACCTTGCGCAGTGATGATGATGTCAAAGCTCTGCGCAAGGTTCTCGTGAGGTTTATGAATGAGCGCCTGCAAGAGGAGATGGATAAGTTGTGGGATTCCGGTCAATGGAGCGAAGAAAAGCTATCTGGTATACGCGATGAGCATCTTCGCACAACTTATAAGGGTGAATAATGCCGCGGCAAGTAGTAATAGACACCAACTGTCTGATTCAGATTATTTCGCAACGAAGTAAACATTACTTTCTTTGGCAGGCATTTCTCCGTGGGGATTACAACTTGTGCGTTACCAACGACATCATGGAGGAATACGAAGAGATTCTTTGCCAAAAAGCCAACAGGCGAATTGCTACAATCGTTTTGGAAATTATTCGCCTCGCTCCCAACACGCAAAAAATAGATGCCAGCTATCATTGGCATCTTATCACTGCCGATCCTGATGATAATAAATTTGTGGATTGTGCAGTAGTTGCCAATGCAGACTTTATTGTGAGCGAAGACCGGCATTTCAGTGTTTTGAAAGCCATTCCCTTTCCAGAGATTAACGTAATCTGTCTGGAAGACTTTGCTCGATTATACAGCAACGGAGTGTCAAACTGATTGGCTTGACACTCCGTTGCTAATATTCCCCTTTTTCCGTAAGCAAAGCCCCTTTTCCGAAAAACAGCACCCCTATTTCCGCAAGCTGAAACGGAAAAGGAGGCCTCCTTCAGGGCGATTTTCCGCACTGATTTCGCCACCGTGGAAAAGGACGGCGTTCTTTACGATAGATAGGCCGAGACCGGTGCCTCCCTTATCGGTATGCGTGCGGCCCTCATCGGCACGATAAAATCGCTCGAAGATGCGGGGCAGATGCTCATCGGCCACACCCGGGCCGTTATCCCAATAAACAAAATAGAGGTGGGTGGGAGTTTGTCTGTCCAGCATAAATGTGGCCTGCGCACCTTTGCCTGCGTAACGTATGGTGTTTTCTATAAGATTGCGCACAATACTGTAGACCAGCGAGTAGTTGCCCGACAGATGCACATTGTCGGGCAAAGACACCGTGAGCCGAATATCGGCTTCCTGCAGGTCCTGATGTAATTCCTCCGCCACATCATTGACAATATCGTTGATACAAAGATCTTCGCGCGGGAGGAGGTCGGGCGCTTCCTCGGTCTTGGAAATGATGGAGACGTCGCGAATGAGGTCGGTGAGGCGCTCACTCTGCATTAGGGCGCGATTGAGGAAATGTAACTTGGTCTGTTCTGGCAGATTGGGGTTCTGAATGAGCGTCTCAATGTAACCGTGGATAGCGGCCACGGGTGTGCGCAGTTCGTGGGTTATATTATTGGTCATTTGGCGCTTCACATTCTGAGTGCGGGCGCGCTCCTTCCGCTTCACATCGCTCACAGTGCGCCCAAAGCGGTCGCTCAAGAATATTAAGACACTGAAAGTTAGAGCAAACGCAAGCAGAAAAAACCAGATAAACATATTATTTGATGAGCGAATGAAATGGCGCACCGAGAGGTTGAACGGCAACGCCTCCCTCACAATCACCACCCTTGGCACATCGTCATCTTTTTCCGAAATCTTTGCTTTGTTTCCCTTTTCATTGTCGGCATTGATAGTAACAGCATTCTTATTTCCCTTTTTGTTGCGCTCGCCGGTCCTTATGGCTTTCACATTGTTATATCTCTTGGCATAATAAAAAAATTCCTCGCCGGTAGTGGACGAGCGGCGTATATCATGGCCCTCGCCCTTGTTTAGCGCGGCCCTCACCTCAGGGCGATTGATATGATTGCCCATCTCGCTAACCGAGAAATGGGGCATACTTTCGTAGAGGACGTTGCCGTTGGCCTGAATGACGGTAGTGCGCACGGAATCCACGGTGTGCGGCGGGCGGATGGTGTCCTGCCGCGAGATAATATCGGCATAACTGCGCAGATGAGCTTCCAATAATTCCTGACGGAAGTCGCGCTCGCGCTGCCATTGGAACACAACCAGCACAATCGCGAACAAAGCAAACAATGCCGCGAAACTAATTAGCAATTTCTTCTGATAAGTGAGCATAACGGCGTTCTATTCAAAACAATACCCGTAGCCTTGGCGATTATGGAGGCGGTTGGCGTATGGGCCCAGCTTATGACGTAGTCGGGCGATGTGGACATCGATTGTGCGCATGAGAACATAGGCCTCGCCCTTCCAAACAGCGTCCAAAATCTCTTCTCGGGAGAATACGTGCCCGGGGTGTGAGGCCAGGGTATAGAGGATTCCAAATTCTTTCGGCGATAAATGCAGATCTTCGCCGTCAATGGAGACCACCTTGCGGTTGTTGTCAATCACAAGACCCTCAATGCGCATCACGCCACTGTCTATATTGGTGTCGATGGCGTCCACATGAGTACTGCTACCACCGGCCACGCGCCGCAATACGGCCTTCACTCTGGCCATCACCTCTTGCAGGGAGAAAGGTTTGGTGATATAATCATCGCCCCCACGGGCAAATCCTTTGAGCATATCGCTTTCTCTGTCTTTAGCAGTGAGGAAGATGACGGGGACGTTGTTGTGAAGTTCCTGGCGGAGGTATCGCACCATATCAAAGCCGTTCATTCCGGCCATCATCACGTCCAAAATGATGAGCGACACGCTGTCGTCTATCATGCGCAGGGCTTGCTCGGCCGATGGCGCCTCAATTGTGTCGTAGCCGGCGTTGCGCAGATTGTAACTGAGGATTTCGCGCAAATCTTCCTCGTCATCAACAATTAGGATCTTGTCTTTTTGCATAGCATCGATTATTTCCGCGTAGCGCGGGTTGTTTTTAGTAAGGCAAAAGTAATTATTCTGAAACAAAGAATTGTGCTTTACGGTGTTACAAATGTGTTAATATTTCCTCACAGGCTCATTGTAAAGATTAGACGCACATTTTCGCGCCCAAAATTTGGCCTTGTTACAGGAAATCCTTACTTTTGCACCGCGTAACGCAGTATAGGTGTTTCAGCAAGCGCGTTATTGCATTCGGAAAGTAGCGCAGTTGGTAGCGCACTACGTTCGGGACGTAGGGGTCGGGCGTTCGAGTCGCCTCTTTCCGACAAT
>CAZQVW010000190.1:0-4453 GCA_964596865.1 uncultured Bacteroidaceae bacterium | reverse complement strand
AACAAATACTGTAAGTCGCACCCAACGCGGGTGCGTGGATTGAAATAATGGCTATAATTATCCCATCCAGCGTTATATAGTTGCATCCATCAAGCGTGATTAGACGACATATCATAATTCGTAGGTAGGCAATTCATTTGCTTATACACAACACTGGCTGTTAAAAAACCAGTAGACATCAACACATAGTTTGCCAAAAGTCCAGCATAGGTTAAAGATAACCTTACAATAAGCATTATTTCCCCCTTCCTCTTTAAAAGAACTCAATTCCAGTCGTCCGCACGCGAAGGCATTGAGAGAAACAAAAATATTAACGTGGAGGCAATGTATGTAGACATTATTAAAAACAGAGAAGAAGGGTCGTCCACCAATTATGACGACCACGCGCTCACCAACACGATATTCCAATGGGACACGCAGAACAAGGTAACTCCCAATTCGCCGACCGGACAGAATTACATTCACCAAACGCAAACCACACTACTATTTGTGAGGCAACAGCGCGATTTTCCTGACGACAAGTCCAGAACAAAGGGGGATGTTTACCTCGGGCGCACTACATATATGAGCCACACTTACAATGAAGTAAGTTACGGCCACCAGATGCAAATAAGATGGAAAATGGGATCGCCCATACCTGCCTCGGTGATGGAATATTCCAAACTTGAAAATGCGATATAGCCTTTATCCTAAAATCGGTCATTAGAAAATCGAAGTGTTTGATTACATCAGATTTTCTAATGACCGATTTTTTTATATTATTGAAAGACCAAATTCAGGCGTGCAGAACACAGCCAGTAAGAAGGCAAGCCTTATACCTGTCCGAGAAAGGACACAGCAGCGCTTTGAAATTCATCCCATTTACCGCATCAACAATCAGCGAGCAGGTATAAAGCGAGGCTGCCTATACGCTAAAACCACTTATTATTCCGCATCATCTTCGGAATCGTCCCACGAAAGGGGGGAGTATTCTTTGCTCAAGACATCGCCGCCGCCTTCTTCGTGAGATTCCATTTGTTCATTACTGGTTTCATTGAACATCAAGGCCTGGCCGAAGCGAAGTGCCTTCATCTGGGGAGAGGTATAAGTACTGCGTTTCATTGTTGAAAAAAAGGGAATAGTTAATGTTTGAATTGTTATGATTATTATGATTAGGAATGTCTCTGGATTTACTTATGAAATGCGCACAAGGGGTTAAGGCTTGTAGTGATAGGCAAGTCTCGCGCGCGTCGGGCAGATTTTCGGCAAGAGCAAAACAGATTTGGAATTGCTTGGGCTTTCTGTCTTTAGATTATATTATTGTAGTAGTACTTGGATTATTCGTTCTTTCTTGTTATGACTACCCGACCGCGCCCCATGCAGCACGGTCGGGAGTCTAAACAAGCATTCACTTCATAAGTCGATGATCAGATTTAATGCCAAAACTCTATCAGTACATTACTTCTACGCAAATTAGTGTTTTTTAGTAACTCTGTGTCGAACAACTTCACAGTTGCCTTTCATCCCCTATTCATCTCATCGTCTACGAAGTAAATGCTTTATCATCTTTGTTGGTGAGCAAGTCCCGCTGCAGGAGGCAGAAATCTTACATATTATCTCTGCAATCCCTCCTGCCCTATTCGGGGTTGCGCCAACGATTGTGTATTTCTCTTCTTTTTTCGGCGAGTGTTTGCTTAATAAAAAGTCTAACATTCGTCTTCATGGCTAAATTGTTTTCATTACAATGATAATTAAACTAATTCAGTCTTGCTGAATGAGCTCGCTTGTATGAGCTGCGCTGCAATGCGCCACGACCTATCTGTTTTAATGCGCCTCGCCACTATAATATAAAACGAGGAACAAGGGCCTTTATTGTGGTAATCGCCACGAACCACATATTCGCGAACTTTTCGATTGCAAAATTAAGCACCTAAAACCACCCGACCAAATTGCAATTGGTGCATAAGAGTGCAAAAGCGAAAATTAATATGTGCAAAATATGGCAATAGAGGGCAAAGTGTTTCAAAATTAGGCATTGAGTAAGGAAAGAATGTGGTAATTTTGCCTCCACAACCTTGAATACTGCAACAATGTCTCTCGTATACCGTTTTTTGTTTTTCCGCACAAAGGACAGGGCAGAATACCTGCGCGCCGTAATGTTTTTGTTCGCCACGACGCTGGAATTGCTGATTACGCCGCTTCATTTCATGGGCATTATCGGCATACAGAATAGGAATATGTTTATCTGTTCGGGCGCCCTACTGCTTACAGACGCCATTTGCCTAATATTATGGTGTGCCCGCATAATATCTATTGCCCCCGCGGTGAGAATTGCAGCCATCTTGTCGCAAATAATCTTCTCAACGAGGGTATTACTGATTATCACTGGCAACTATAATTCCGGTTTACAGATGATTGCTGTAAACGAGATGTTCTCCTATCTCTTAGTAATTCTTTTGGTGGTGGCGGTGATGACGCCCACTGCATTTATAGTAATAGGGATAAACCTCGTATGCCTGTCGGTGGCCTATTCCCTGTCAAGCGATTATCATATTGTGGAGATGATAGTGCTCTTTGGCACAATGCAACTAACAACGGCGGGCCTCGGCATCGTGCTGAGCAACATACTGAAAGATACGCGAGTGGAGCTCAACGACTACCGGCAGTTCTCACGCAAGATGCAGCGCTTTTTCCGCATGAATTTCGATGATATAAACGTCATGTTTACCATCGCCAACAACAGAAAGTTTAGTGGGTTTGATAGCAAAGAAGCTGTAGGGCGTTTAAGCCAGCACGCGCAAAAAGATATTATTGCCGTGGCCGATTTGATTAGGGAGCAGCATATCCGTCAGCGCGATGATTGGCGCGAGATATTCCCCATGCTCTCGGATACGGAATTGACTGTTGCCCGCTTGATAGCTGTTGGCAAGACGATTAAGGAAATCGCCATCGAGTTAGACAAATCTATCAGCAATATTGGCACGGTGCGCGTCAATATCCGCCGCAAACTCAATCTCGCGCCCAACCAAGACCTTAAAACCTACCTATCCAACATTATTAAAGAGTAGAAGTGAGGGAGAAAGACGCGCAATGGCCACATAGTTAAACCGATTGCGGCAGTTTTTGCCCCCTACATCCTACTCTACTCTATCAACTAACATCCTGCTCTATTCTATCCGCATACTTCTCGAAATACGCGGTGAGGGCTTCGCGCGCGTGGCGGAGGCGGTCGGCCCAAATGCTAATGGAGTTCTGACCGAGAATATCGGTAACATATTTCACCGAAAGGAAGGGCACACCCGCCTTGCGGCACACCCACGCTTCGGCAAAGGCCTCCATGTCTACGGCATCGCACCCGAGGTCCTCGACCTCGGAGGTAACGAAGTTGTCGCCAGTGTTGATAGTGATAGGTTGCAGGCTTTCTTGCCCGTCAATGATACTGGGCAGGTGAGGAGCAAAGGAGAGGGCACTCATATCTATGTCGCGCGCGATGTCATCGATGGGCAGGTGGGTCATATCGCGGTCGATAAAGCGGCGAGCCACCAGTATATCGCCCTGCCGGTGGCGGTAAGTGCCCGCCGTACCGATATTAAGTACATAATCGGGGCGGATGTCGCGCAAAGCCAAGGCCAACGTACCGGCAGCTTGCGTCTTGCCCACACCGGTGAGCACCGTCTCCACCTTCATGAATGACGATTGGGCGACGTTTCCGGCGCTATCAAGTTCAACTACAGATGAACCAACAGTTGTTGCAGACGAACCAACAGTTGTTGCCGGCACATCAAAAGTCTTTTGTGATGCACCGATTTTCTTTGCGGCAAGGGAGATGTCAATTCTCTCGTCCTCAAGCGCAAATACAGTAAGTAATGTTTTCATAATTCGCAAAATTAGATAAAAGTGAGCAATCATTACAGAGAAATTCCCAGAAAATGCAAAGGGAAATGGTAGAAAAGGGCAAAAGCGGTTACCGAAAAATACTTTGAATGCACAAATGCATTGAAAGTAGGGGCGGAGTTTGCGGGGTTGCTGAAAAACTCCGTAGTTTTCTAATTTACCTCACACATGGTCGTGCAGAACGAGACCTGTAGGGGCAGGGGTTGCGAAGTCCTCTAAATTTAGGTACACAAATTTCGGGGTGTTTTATACCTGCCCGAAGATTGTCAACGCGGCTAATAGACTGAATTACAGGACACTGCCGTATCATTTCGCGGACAGGTATAAAACCTGCCCCTACAAATTCCATCACTACATCGCGTTTGCGCAAAGATTTTTTCATCAGCCCACGCATAGACCCGCCACAACAAAATAGAATACTCCCGTTCGTGGAATTTTTCTCGCCTCGGCACGTAGAAATCTCGTGCTGGGGTATTTTTGTCTCCACTTCATTCAATTTCGAGGCCTTTTTCGGCGACTTCCAAACGTTTTGACTATCGTTAACAGTGCTGTAACAATAACTAAACAGTGCTGTAACAAT
>CAZQVW010000189.1:0-4469 GCA_964596865.1 uncultured Bacteroidaceae bacterium | reverse complement strand
CTAAACAGTACTGTTTAGTTATTGTTACAGCACTGTGAACGCAAACTATCGCGCATTTTTTGCGAATAGAGACGCGATTAGTGCAGATAAAGGCGCGAATAGACAAAATACAGAGGCATGTTGATAAAAAAGAACGGGCGTACACAAAATCAGAACAGACATAAATGAAAATTGATGCCCCCAAAAAATGAGACTGTAGAAAAACTCCGTTATTTCATAACAAAGCCACACAGTCTGATGTTGCTAATAAACAAAAACACACCGCGATGATAAGTTGCAAATATACAGTTTCTGCTACGAAACGATGGTAGATTCTTACTATTTACGAATAAGGACAACTTTATAAACGCCTTACGGAAATCAAAACTAAAATACAGCATATACAAAAAATCCTGCGTGTACGATTAATAAACCCGTACACGCAGGATTTGTGCAATTTCAATAATAAAGGACTGCCAGATTTTGTGTATATCGAAATTATAAAAGGTATGGCAGGCTCCTTATCAAAGAATATGAAGATTAATTTTCAAATCAATTAGGGCGCATTATGCTTTTCGGATATAATTGACAATCCACTGGCCAACCTCTTTTGTGCCGTATTTAGCTCCGCCCGCCACTTGGATTTCCGGCGTGCGCACATTCTGCTCCAACGAAGCATCTACAGCCTTGCGCACGAGTGCGCCTTCGGTAGTAAGATTGAAATGCTCCAGCAACATTGCCACAGAGAGAATCTGCGCCAGTGGATTAGCGATATTCTGGCCTTTAGCTTGCGGCCATGAACCGTGAATAGGTTCAAAGACAGGTGTGCCGGTGCCGGTGGAAGCAGAGGGCAACAAGCCCATACTGCCGCTGATGGTAGAACCCTCATCTGTAAGGATGTCTCCAAACGTGTTTTCAGTTACCATCACGTCGAAGAAAGTGGGCTCTTGAATCATGCGCATAGCGGCGTTGTCTACATACATAAAATCCGTTTTCACCTCAGGATAGGACGGTGCCATTTCTTGAGCAACCTTGCGCCATAAGCGTGAGGAAGCCAAGACATTGGCTTTGTCCACCACCGTGAGATGACGGCGACGACGCATTGCATATTCGTAAGCCACCTTAAGTATTCGCTCCACCTCGGGACGGGTGTAAAGATTGGTATCATAAGCCATATCATCGCCCTCGTGCTTTTCACCAAAATACATGCCGCCGGTTAATTCGCGAATGCAAACAAAATCGGCGCCTCTCACCAAATCATCTTTTAGCGGAGATTTGTGAATTAAGCAGTTGAATGTCTGTACTGGGCGAATATTGGCAAAAAGGCCCAACTTTTTGCGCATTGCCAAGAGGCCTTGCTCCGGCCTCACTTTGGCGGAAGGGTTGTTATCGTATTTTGGATCGCCAACAGCTGAAAATAATACGGCATCACTCTGCTCACAGATTTTGAATGTCTCTTCTGGGAACGGATCGCCTACAGCATCAATGGCCGCTGCGCCGCATAAGGCATTGGTATAGCTCACTTGATGACCGTATTTCTCGGCTATAGCACTTAAAACGTTTACACCTTGCTCGGATATTTCCGGACCTATGCCATCACCGGCAAGAACTGCAATTTTCAAATTCATATTACAAATTATTGTTGGTTTATATATCTGTTTTTAGCTTATAGACGCTGGGGGTGAAACCAATGTAGGAGGCGAACTAATAATCCATTTCCACCACCGTAATGCCGGCGCCACCAAAACGCACATCTTCGTCATGATAAGATGCCACTGCAGGCACGGTACGAAGGTACTGGCGTATCACTTGGCGCAAGTAGCCAGTGCCCGTGCCGTGAAGAATAGTGAGGCGATGGGCTCCACATTGGATAGCGTCCTCAATAAAGTATGTAACGGCCTCCAATGCCTCTTGCCCACTCATACCGCGCACATCAATGTCTGATTTGAAATGTAGGCTCTTTTCCTGCATTGCCTCGCGGGTGGTCTTACCAATAAAATTGATTTTGGTTTGCGATTCTTCTTTTGGCGGAGCAGAAGTAAGAATGAGCTTGTCTCGCCCTACATTTAATTTTATCATGCCCAACTGCACAGTAGCCTCCTTTTCATTTAGTTTAAGGATTTGTCCGATTTGACTACTATTGGGAATTTTTACATACGAGCCTACTTTCAGAACCGGTTTTTCTGATGTCTTTTCAGAACCGGCGCCAACGGTTTCGGCCTGCGGCTTTCGAGCCATAGCCTCTGTGCGCCTGCGCTCTTCACGGCGCTGACGACGCCGTTTGATTTGCTCTATTTTGCGATTGATATTTTCGTCGGAAATGATATTGGATTCTAACTTTTGAATAGAATTGGAATCATCGTCTTGATTTTGGCCGGATAAGAGCTGAGATTTCATCTCTTTCAGTTCATCGCGAAGGTGTTTGGTCTCTTCTTTCTCTGCCTGAACTTCGCGAATAGAACGAATGGTATTCTCTATAGCTGCGTTACTTTGCCTAAACAGTTCATCGGCTTTTGCTTTGGCATCGTCCAAAATGGCCCGTCGCTCACCGTTGAGGGTGGCAAGGCGTTGTTCATAAGTTTCCTTTAGCTGGTCAAGAGCACGCTCCTTTTTATGGACGGAAAGGCGCTTGTTTTCCCAATAACGTTTATCGCGAACAATATCTTGTAAATACTTATCGCTCTTAATATAATCATCGCCCACTATCTCAGAAGCCTTATCTATTACGCTCTGCGGCAAACCAATATTACGAGCAATCTCTATTGCGAAAGAGCTGCCCGGATTGCCTATCTGCAATGAAAATAACGGACGCATTTCATGACGATCATAAAGCATGGCAGCATTTACAATGCCATCGTGATTATCAGCGTAATATTTCAAGCTTTGGAAGTGAGTGGTGATAACACCGTAGGTTTGCTTTTGCAAAAAGACATCCAAAATGGCTTGAGCTATGGCCGCGCCAATCTGTGGCTCAGTGCCATTGCCCATTTCGTCTATCATCACAAGAGAATGGTCGCTACAATTTTTCAGCGTATTCTTCATATTGAGCAGGTGAGAAGAATACGTGCTCAAATCGTTTTCTATACTTTGTTCATCGCCGATGTCAAGGAAAAGGCTTTCAAAAATACCCGTCTTGGAATTTTTGGCCATAGGCACAGACATTCCGCATTGCATCATATATTGCAATAGCGCCACAGTCTTTAGGCATACAGATTTACCGCCGGCATTAGGGCCAGATATAAGGAGTATGCGGTTTTGGGGCGTGAGCAATATGTCTTGCGGCACAATCTGTCGCCCCTGCTTGATAAGAGAAGCCTCCAACAACGGGTGGCGTGCACCAACCCAATCCATTAACGGGGTTGAGGCCACATGAGGCTCCACTGCATCCATCTTGTCTGCAATGATGGCTTTGGCCCTAATAAAATCTATCTTACCTAAAAATGAAAACGCGCTAATCATGTCCGACACCTGCGGACGTATTATCTCGGCCATTGCCTGCAGGATGAGGATTACAGCCCGTTGTTCTTCAGCCTCTAAGGAGCGAATTCGGTTGTTTGCTTCCACTACTTCTGTAGGCTCGATAAAAACCGTTTTACCGGTGGCAGACTCATCGTGAACAATACCACGAATACGGCGCTTCACTTCTGGCTTCACAGGTATCACAAGTCGCCCGTCTCTATAGGTTGGATTGACGTCCTTATCCACAAGCCCGCCCTCTTGGGCTCTTAATAAAACTGTTTTAAGTGAAATAGTTACAGCTTTTCTGGCACCAGCCAAAGAGCGGCGTATCCTTAAAAGGTCAGGTGAGGCGTCGTCCTTTACATGGCCGTAGCTATTCAGAATACTGTCTACCTGTATAATAAGCCGCGGGAAAGTTGGCGTTGATTGTGAAAGTGCGGCCAATTGTGGATAAGTTAAAGACGTTTCGCCAGAGGCCTTTACATCTTCACTTTTTAGCAACTTCACAATGTTCTCCACCATTTCCATGGCGTTTCTTAATGCAAAGAGGGTTTGCTCGTCTAAGTATGTGCCCTTTATTTGGAGGCGCAATATTTGCTGACGCAGGTCTTGGAAATGCTGGGTAGGGAAATCAATATCACCAGAAAGTATTGAGCGCATTTCGCTCACCATTGATAGCTGTTTATTAATCTCGCTGGCATCTGTAAGAAACGCCATGCGCCCAACTTCATCCACGCCCATGCCAGAAAGACATCGCCCTCTCAGCATCGTGCGCACATCACTAAATCCAATTTTACTTTCAAATTTTGAAGGGTAAATCACGTTTTCTATATTCTTATTTACTGCAAAATTAATGAAAAACCGCCGTGCAGAGCCATAATTTGTAATTTATTTGCCTAAGATGCAGCCGATGTGGATTATTTGTATTAATTTTGCAGTTAGGAAATAGTGATGAAGACTACAAATACATGTGCTTTACAGCATAGTATTTGTAACATCATGGAGAGATGGTAGAGTGGTCGATTACAACG
>CAZQVW010000188.1:125-4651 GCA_964596865.1 uncultured Bacteroidaceae bacterium | reverse complement strand
CTAAACAGTACTGTTTAGTTATTGTTACAGTACTGTGAACGCAAACTATCTCGGGCATTTTTGCGTTTTGGCAGGGCATTTTTGCGTTTTAGCAGGGCATTTTTGCGTTTTGGCAGTGGAAAGATTTTAATAAGTCGGCTATGCTCTGCGCGCTAAATGGTGGTCGTTTGTCAATATTGATTAATTACGCTCCCGTTTTCTTGCTGAATAGAAAAATAATGGTATCTTTGCCGAAGAAATTGTTTGATTTCTAATTAAAACTGATGTACTTATGGAAAGAACAATGAATAAGGAGACGCCAAAAAGAATTAACCCAGGCTGGCTGTACAGTTTGACGACACAGGGCAAGATTAAATTCGCCACAGGCTTTTCTTTTGATTCCGATTCTAAAGTGAAGCTCTATTATATTGATGCTTGACACCAATGCTTTCATTTCCTATGCAAGCGACCACGATAGGCTCACTAATGATGTGCGGGAGTTGCTGCTCGATTACGACAACACCCTTGTTATGAGCATAGAAAGTCTGAAAGAGTTGGTTATTGCATATAGGATGAAGCGCGTTCTCCACACTATTTGGCTTACCGCAACGGATATGGTGATGTCTGTGGAAACAAATTTCAATGTTCGTGTGCTTTCTATTGATGTAAATGTAATGCGCACGTATTAGCGTTTGCAATTCAACGCAGCACAATATCACCGACACCCCTCTGGCCATGTTATTATCTCTCATGCGATTACGCTTGGCGTACCGTTGGTTTCCAGTGATAGAAAATGTCCCTTTTATCGCAAGCAGGGGCTGGATTTAATCGAAAATTATTGACAACAACGCTTATTGAAAAGTTCTCTTATGGTTGAATACGCGTTTTACTTCTGGATTGGGGCGGCTGTGCTCCTGTTTATATTGGAATTGTGTATCAGCAGTGGGTTTTATCTGCTGTGTTTCAGTGTGGGGGCGGCGATAACTGCGATTACGGCGCTTGCGGGCTTTGGACTTGCGGGCGATGTGATGGTGTTCATCGCGTTCTCTGTGCTGGCGTTCCTGTTTATCCGCCCTGTGGTGATGAAGAGGATGGACGAGCGCAGTAAACACCTGCCCAAGACCAACCAGCAAGCCCTTATCGGGCGTCGCGCCACGGTGGTGGAGGCCATCGGGCAAGGCGGTATGGGGCGCGTGAAGATTGACGGCGACATCTGGCAGGCGCATACCCAAGACCATTCGCCCCTGCCCGTGGGCGCGGTGGCGGAGGTGGTGTCAATAGATTCCATCGTCCTCACTGTCAGACCGGTATAGGCCATAAGGTGGTGATTATACCGGTAGGGGCGGGTGCGAGGTCCTACCGATAACTCTATTCTATTACTTCTCAATCTACTCTATTCTAACATTCTACTCTTTTCTATCAACTATTAATCTACTCTAATCTAATAAATTATGACATCTCTAATCGTTTTGGCAATTATCGTGGTGGCCGCAGTGGTGCTCATCAGCAAGAGCATCAAGATTGTGCCCCAATCCGAGACACAGATTATCGAGCGCTTAGGGCGTTACGACCGCACCCTCAATTCCGGCCTTAATATCATCTGGCCTTACATCGACCGCCCGCGCGCAATCTACAGCCGCTATTCCTATCAGAGCGGCGGACGCACCTATGTGCGCGTGGTGATGAACAATAAGATTGACCTGCGCGAACAGGTCTACGACTTCCCCAAACAGTCCGTTATCACAAAGGATAATGTGGTCACCCAAATCAATGCTCTGCTCTATTTCCAGATTATGGACCCCGTGAAGGCCGTCTATGAGATAGACAACCTGCCCAACGCCATTGAGAAACTCACCCAGACCACCCTGCGTAACGTGGTGGGCGAATTGGAATTGGACGAGTGCCTTACCTCCCGCGACATTATCAATGCCAAACTGCGTACTGTCTTGGATGAGGCCACAAACAAGTGGGGTGTCAAGGTTACGCGCGTGGAATTGCAGGATATTACGCCGCCTGACACCGTGCGCGACGCCATGGAGCAGCAGATGCAGGCCGAGCGCTCAAAGCGCGCCGAGATTCTCCGCGCCGAGGGCGACAAACAAAGTCAAATCCTCCAATCCGAGGGCGAAAAGCAGAGCCTTATCAATAAGGCCGAGGCCGCAAAGCAAAGTCAAATCCTTAAAGCCGAGGGCGAGGCGCAGGCAAAAATCCTTCAGGCCCAGGCCGAAGCCAAGAGTATCCACCTTGTGTCGGAAGCTGTGGCTCAAAGTAAGACCGACCCCGCCTCCTACCTCCTCGCCACCAAGTATATCGCCACGCTCAAGGAGATGGTCAGCGGCAAGGACGGCAAGACCGTCTATATCCCCTATGAAGCCAGTGGCGTATTGGGCAGTCTGGGCGGCATAAAGGAAATCTTCCAGAAGTAATAGCCCCCGAATTGATATAGCCTGTAGGGGCGGGCTTTTTCGGCAGTCTCGTATTAAAGCCCCTACCGGCTAAATCAAATCCCGCTACCACTCTAATCTACACTACTCATGAATGAAACTCTAATCAAAGACTGCCTTAAACTGGGCTTCGGCCTAATGAGGCTCCCCCGTATCGCCGGTACACAGACTATCGACGTTGAGCAGACCAAAAAGATGGTAGACGCCTATCTTCAGGCCGGTGGCCGCTATTTCGATACGGCCTATGTCTACGAGGGTTCCGAACAGGCTATCAAAGAGGCCCTTGTGGATCGCTACCCCCGCGAATCCTATTATCTTGCCGACAAGCTCAACGCTGCCGATTTCGCGGCCAGCTCTGCCGAAGAAGCCAAAAACGAGTTGCAAGTCAGTCTCCAGCGCACCGGTGCCAAGTATTTCGATTTCTATCTGGTGCACGCCGTGGCGCAAAATAATCTCCACAACTACGACAGCTACGGCATCTGGGATTATGTCAAGCAACTCAAGGCCGAGGGCCTCATACGCCACTGGGGATTCTCTTTCCACGACTCCCCCAAGCTCCTCGATGAATTGCTCACCGCTCACCCCGATGCCGAGTTTGTGCAGCTCCAAATTAATTACTCCGATTGGGACGACAAGGTGGTGGCCTCCCACCGTTGCTATGAGGTGGCCAAACGCCACGGCGTGCCCGTGGTGGTGATGGAGCCCCTCAAGGGCGGTATCCTCGCCAATCCTCCGCAGCAGGTGAAAGATATTCTCCAAAAGGCCAACCCCACGGCCTCGCCCGCCTCGTGGGGGATTAGGTTCGTGGCCTCGTTGAGCGATGTGATGATTGTTTTGAGCGGTATGTCCTCAATAGAACAGATGCAGGACAACCTCTCTTTCATGCAACACTTCACTCCCCTCACCCCCAACGAGCAACAGGCGGTGGAGCAGGCGCGCAAGACGCTCCTTTCCATCGACCGCATCCCCTGCACGGCTTGTCATTACTGCACCCACGGGTGTCCGCAGGGAATTCATATCCCCGAAATCTTTTCCGTGATGAATGTCTACAAAATGTACGGACGCCTGCAGGAAGCGCGCATGGATTATACGTGGCGGCCCGGTGGCCCCAAGGCCAGCGCCTGCATCCATTGCGGCCAGTGCGAGGGCGCTTGCCCGCAACACCTCCCCATCATCTCATTGCTGGAGGAGGTGGTGGATACGCTGGAGAAATAATCAACTTAGATACTTATCCCTCCGCTTTTTCCCTCGGTCTTTTCCCCTTTCCACGCCTGTGCTTCACGCAAAGGCTCTATCGTTCACTTTCTTATTAACACAATCTACATTAATCTTATAATCATGACAACTACTCATTCCATCGCCCTCTACCAACTGGGGACCCGCTCACTCAAAACCTACCTCTTCGCCTTTCTCTTCATCGTGGGCAATATCCTTTTGCCCCAACTGTGCCATCTGGTGCCGCAAGGCGGACTAATCCTGCTGCCTATCTATTTCTTCACCCTCGTGGGCGCGTATAAATACGGTTTCACGGTGGGATTGCTCACGGCTGTGCTCTCGCCGCTGATTAACAACGTCCTGTTCGGCATGCCCGCTGCGCCTATGTTGCTCACCATCATGATTAAGGGCACTCTGTTGGCAGGTGTGGCCGCGTTTGCGGCTTCGCGTATCAAGGGTGTCTCCCTCCTCGGCCTTATTGCTGTGGTGCTCATCGCCCAATGCTTGGGTATGCTGTGGGAGTGGGCTTATACGTCCTCTCTCTCTGCCGCCATTCAGGATTTCCGCCTCGGTTGGCCCGGTCTCCTGCTCCAAATCTTCGGCGGCTTCCTCCTGCTCACCTATGTTTTGAAGAAATAGCCCCCCCCCACAGCGTGGGGATGCATTATAGCATGCCGTTGGACAATACCGTGTAGGGGCGGATCAGGAGCGCAGCGACGTGTTATCCGCCCGACGCCCGTTACGATTGTTCAATGCAATCGGGACGGGCGAGCCCCCCACAGCGTGGGGGAGCATTATAGCATGCCGTTGGACGGGCCCCACAGCGTGGGTGCGCATTATAGCATGCCGTTGGACAATACCGTGTAGGGGCGGATCAGGAGCGCAGCG
>CAZQVW010000187.1:0-4674 GCA_964596865.1 uncultured Bacteroidaceae bacterium | reverse complement strand
AATAACTAAACAGTACTGTTAACTTATTGTTACAGCACTGTGAACGCAAGCTATCGCGCGATTTTTTGAAATTATCTCGGTCTTCATGATGCTTTTCAGGGCAAAAATTAATCGTTCGGCGCATGGTTGGAAGCGATAGTAAAGTATTTACGCAAACACAATGTGTTGATGACGCACTCGTCGCTACAGTGGTAATTATCACCTGTAGCGCAACCGACACGCTGCGCCGACAGTATGTCGAAAAACGCCCACAAACCCACCAGAAAGCCTAAAAATGCCAAAAAATGGGATTGCAAAGATAGATTTATGGACGCGCGCTTTTGTCGTTTCGTGGGAAAATCGTAACTTTGAATGCCAAAAGAATTTGTTCTGACAACAGATAGAAAACACTATGAACGAAACAGAAAACCTAAACGGTAGCGACCGCATTCTCAAGGTGGACCTCAACCGCGAGATGCAGAGCAGCTACATTGATTATTCTATGTCGGTGATTGTGGCGCGCGCCCTGCCCGATGTAAGAGACGGATTTAAGCCCGTACACCGCCGCATTCTATACAGTATGCTGGGGCTGGGCAACACTCACGACAAGCCATATAAGAAATGTGCGAGAATTGTGGGTGAGGTGCTGGGTAAGTATCACCCCCACGGCGACTCATCTGTCTATGGCGCCCTCGTAAGGTTGGCGCAGGATTGGAATATGAGGCAAGTGCTTGTGGACGGCCACGGCAACTTTGGTTCGGTGGACGGTGATAGCCCAGCTGCTTATCGTTACACCGAGGCGCGCCTCGCTCCTCTGGGCGAAGCTATGATGCAGGACTTGGATAAGGAGACTGTGGACATGCGTCCAAACTTTGATGACTCCGAAACCGAACCAACAGTCTTGCCCACTCGCATTCCTAACTTTCTTGTAAACGGTGCCACCGGTATTGCAGTGGGTATGGCCACTAATGTGCCTACCCACAACTTGGCGGAGGTGGTAGACGGCTGCTTGGCCTATATTGACAACCCCGATATTACGATAGACGAGCTGATGCACTATATCCCTGCGCCGGATTTCCCCACAGGTGGCTACATCTGCGGTGTTCAGGGCGTTAAGGAGGCGTATTCCACCGGTCGCGGGCGTATCGTGATGCGCTCCAGATATGAGATTGAGGACAATGGTCAGCATCAGACCATCGCTATCAGTGAAATCCCCTACGGTGTGAACAAAGCCGAGCTGATTAAAAAGATTGCCCAGCTCTCAAACGAAAAGAAAGTGGTGGGTATCGCTGATGTAAACGATGAGACCGGACGCGAGGGCACCCGTATCGTGGTGGACATCAAGCGCGATGCCAACGCCAACGTGGTATTAAACAAGCTACTTAAACTCACCGACCTCCAGTGCGCTTTCAGCATGAACTGTATCGCGCTGGTTCACGGTAAGCCGCGGTTGCTCACTCTTAAAGATTGCATCAAATATTTTGTCGAGCACCGCCACGACGTGGTTATTCGCCGCACCGAATACGAAAAGCGCAAGGCTGAAGAACGCCTGCACATCCTTAAAGGATTAATTATCGCCTCGGATAATATTGACGAGGTTGTTCATATCATTAAAGCCAGCAAAACGCAGCAATCAGCCTGCGAAGCCCTAATGAAGCGCTTTGAGCTGGACGATATTCAAGCTCGCGCCATTGTCCAAATGCGTTTGGGACAGCTTACAGGCTTGCAACAAGAGCAACTGCGCAACGAATACGCCGAATTGGAGAAACGCATTGAATACCTCAATCAGATTCTCACCGATGACGCCCTTTGCCGCAAGGTAATGAAAGACGAATTGATAGAGGTGAAGGAGAAATGGTCAGTGCCTCGCAAGACAGAGATTATTCCGGCCGAGAATGAAGACTTCAGTCCTGAGGATTTCTTTGCCAACGACCCAATGATGATCACTACCAGCCATCTTGGTTACATCAAGCGCACGCCGCTGAGCGATTTCCACGCACAAAGTCGCGGTGGCATCGGCAGCAAACTGTCGTCTACGCGTGATGAGGATTTCATTGACAAGGTCTATCGCGCCAACATGCACGACACGTTGCTTTTCTTCACCCAGAAAGGGCGCTGCTATTGGCTGAAGGTCTACGAGCTCCCCGAAGGACAAAAAAATAGCAAGGGCCGCGCTATTCAGAACCTCCTTAATATCCCTGGTGATGATGCGCTCAATTCTATGATTCATGTGCAGAACCTGAAAGACGAGGATTTCTGCAATAGTCATTACATCACGTTCTGTACTCGCCAAGGTATAATCAAAAAGACTCTCTTGAGCGATTATTCACGCCCACGCGCTAATGGCGTGAATGCCATTAAGATAAAGGAAGACGACACAATCGTAAGCGTGGCTCTCACAGACGGTAAGAGCGAGATTATTATCGCCACCCGCAACGGCCGCGCTATCCGTTTCCCCGAAGACAAAGTTAGAGCTATGGGGCGTGCTGCCACCGGCGTCAAGGGCGTTACTCTTTGTGGCGATGATGACGAAGTGGTAGGCATGATTTGCGTATGGGCACAAGACAAGGACAGCACTATCCTCGTGATTAGCGAGAAAGGTTTTGGCAAACGTTCGCTGATAGACGACTATCGTCTCACCGGACGCGGCGGTAAGGGCGTGAAAACGCTTAATATCACCGACAAGACCGGCAAACTGGTAGCCATCCTGCTTGTGAACGACCAAAACGACCTCGTTATCATCAACAAGAGCGGCACCGCCATCCGTGTCCCCGTGAAAGACCTCCGCGTGATGGGCAGAGCCACTCAGGGCGTGAAGCTCATTGAGCTCCAGAAGCGCAATGACAGTATCTCGTCTGTTTGTCATGTTGAGACAGAGGAAGATAGTGATAATGACGGCGCAGACAATGTTCAAGAAAACGCTCCGCTTGCTAATGATAGCGCTGATACCGTAAGCGATGTAGCTGATAGCGTAAATGATGGCGCAGATAGTGTAGGCGATGGCGCAGGTAGTGTAGGCGATAGCGCAGATAACACTGATGGAAACGCCACCAATGCTGAAAATTCTACGGAACAATAGCCAAAGAACGCAAATAGGATGATAATATACAAGTATGTTGCAACAAATTACTAACTTTGCGGCACACTTTTGCAGATAATCTTCCATTACAAACAATCAAATTAAAAACATAATCACATGAAAAAGCTTTTCTTAATGATCGGCGTAGCCCTTATCGGGACGGCTGCATGGGCACAGGACAGCCAAATATATAAGGTTCAGCAGCTCTTGGATGAAGCCAATCAAAAGTCCGGCGAAGTGAAAGACGCCAGATTGAAAGAGGCTCGTGAAATAATTTCTACGGTAGTAACAAATCCCAAAACCAAGAAATTGGCTTACGCCTATAATGTGGCCGGACAAGTGGAGCTACGTCTGTTAAATGACGAAGTAGATAAGATGAAAGTTCATCAGCCAATAGATACCATGCTCTTTATTAATAGTATGGACAATGCTGTGAAGTATTTCTCAAAGTCGTATGAATTGGATCATCAGCCCGATGCAAAGGGCAAAGTGAAGCCCAAGTTTGATTACGGCGACAAATATACTATCGGCGAGCGCAATGGCAACGTCTATTGGGCCAAGCAGATTGTGCCTTATTATTTGATGTGCGCCCAGCTCTATTTCTCTAATGGAAATAAAGAAAAGGCCTACGAATATTATATGAAGCATTTGGAATATCCCAAGAGTGTTTTCTTCACTAAGGCCCAAACAGATTCCATCTACAAAGCTGATAGCAATTATCCCAAGGTAGGCTACTACGCCACAATGCTGGCCTTTGAGGATAAAGACTATGACAAAGTGCTCCAGACGGTGGATTACGCCATCAATTCTGATGACAAGACCACCAAACAGGATGGTTATTATATGAAAGCCTATTCTTTGCAGCACAAAGGCGACAGTGCCCAGTGGTTAAACACCATGCTGGAAGCTATGGAGAACACTGACAATGTGGATTACCCGCAGATTGTGCTGAAATACTATTATGACCACCATCAGCAGGCCGAGGCCACTCGAGTAGCTGATGAATTTATCCAGAAAGCTCCTCAAAACAAGATGGCTCACTACATTAAGGGCGTTGTATTAATGGATCAAACAAAGGATCTGGAGGCTTTGGCTGAATTTAACAAGGCTCTGGAGATTGATTCGCAATTTGTGGAGGCGAAAGCCAACATTGGCGTGTTGAAATTCAATGAACTTCGTGATCTTAACCAGAAAGCTATCACCAATAACAAGGATCCCAAGTATAAGGCCCAGCAGTTGGAATTGAAAGGCAAGTTGGAAGAGGCAAAAAAGATCTTTGAAGATGTTGCCAACCTCGCCCCCGACAAGACCGACCTATGGCAAGGTAAGTTGGAGCAGATTAATAATCTTATCAACGTGATAGACAGCAACCTGGCAGAGGTGGCAAAGCGCGACAAGAAGTAATATTTGTTTCTTTTAGCCTATTGAGGCTAAATAAATTCTTAATAAGGAAATTGGGTGCACTTAATTTTATTAGTGCGCCCATTTTTTTATTAACATAGTTTCCGTTGTAATTTTTTGATTTCTGAAACAAGTGCACTAACTTTGCGGAAAACATTTTTCTGCACCAAGATGAGAACTACATTTCGGCATACGTTTGCCATTATATGGTATCC
>CAZQVW010000186.1:0-4737 GCA_964596865.1 uncultured Bacteroidaceae bacterium | reverse complement strand
AAAAATAAAAAAAGCGCGGGCGGATTTTGTGTCCGCCCGCGAAAAAATCATGTAATATCACCATGTTCCACCGCGTGTTCGATAATTCGCATTCACACGTGTGTACAGAACATAACCGGCTCGTGTGGGTTTTATACGAGACTGCTAAAAAAGTCCGCCATTTTGTATTTGTTGTTGTCTGGCAAGGCAATTTTGCGTTTGTATTGGCCATGTAGGGGCGGATCAGCCGCGTAGCGGCGTGTTATCCGCCCGACAACCGGAACGGTTGAAAATCATTATCTTGCGTGTTTGCCCTATCGGGCAATCGGGCGGATAACCGCCACCCCACTCCAAATAAATTTGTCGCGGGGACCCCGAACACGGCATTTCGTTTCTCAATGCATGATCTGCCCCTACCTGCTCAATCAAATAATTAGGCGAAAGCACGCTTGAGGAAGTGCCAAACTTCCCTTACCCACAGGACAAAGGATGAGCCCACGATGATAATTACCCAATCTAATGGTTTAAGGCTCACCACATTAAAGAACTTCTGCAGGCCGGGCACTTCCACCATCGCTATTTGCCCAAGCAGGATAATCACAGCAATGATGAGCAATCCCCTGCACCCGCGAAAATGCAACGCACTGCGGCCCGTCTCAAACGCGCGAGCGCAGAACAGGTAGAAGAAATGCGTCATCACAAAGATGGTGAAGAACAAAGTGAGCTCGTAAGGCGTCAGTCCATCCGCCTTGCCGAAATTAACAGCCGCAGTGTCTGTCAAGTTGCCGGTTTGGGCAATATTGGCGGCAACTGTGCCTGCCAATCCGTTGGGATGGGCGAGATGGAGGTGGAGTAGGTCGGTGAGGCAGGTGATATTGGCGTGCTCAAATATAAATAGGAGTACCAACAATAATGCGAAGAAGAAACCGCCCACGCCCAGAATGTTCAAACTCATATCCTTACTAAGAATAAAGGCGTTGCGGGGGCGGGGCCGCTCTTTCATCACGCTATGGGAGGGCGGCAGTGAGGCCAGAGCCATTGCCGCAAAGGTATCCATTATCAAATTCACCCACAGCATCTGCGTAACCGTGAGCGGACTCTGTGTTCCCATAAACGCGCCGCATAAGACGATGAGGCAAGCCGCCACGTTCACAGTGAGTTGGAATAAGAGAAAGCGCTGAATGTTGCGGTAGAGAGAACGCCCCCACATCACGGCTTGGGAAATGGACGAGAACGAGTTGTTGAGGATAGTGATGTCGCTGGCCTCTTTTGCCACGGCGGTGCCATCGCCCATGGATAGACCCACGTTGGCTGCTTTCAGTGCGGGCGCATCGTTGGTGCCGTCGCCCGTTACCGCTACCACGTGGCCTTGTTTCTGCAGGGCGAGCACCAACCGCTTTTTGTCCATTGGGCGGGCTCTGGCGATGATTTTTAATTCCGAGATACGCTGGTCTAACTCCTTATCTGTGAGGCGGGCAAACTCGGGACCGGTGATGATATTCTTTTCGCCATCGCTTTCGCGCCACAACCCAATCTGCCGCCCTATCTCGCGGGCGGTGCCGGGCGTGTCGCCGGTAACGATCTTTATCTCGATGCCCGCGTCCATACACTCCTTGACGGCCGCCGGCACATCCTGTCTCACGGGATCGCTGATGGCCACGATGCCTTGAAATACCAGTGAGGTAGCGCTCACCCTGCCTTCGCTGAGGGGCGATTCGTTGTCCTCAAGGATTTTGTAGGCGAATCCTAAGGTGCGCATGGCTTGATTTTGGTATGTCTGGAGACTGGCGGCGAGCTCCTGCTGTGTGGCCATAGGGATGGTGTCGCCGCATAGGGCCATCACGATTTCGGGAGCGCCCTTTACATAGAGCACGCGCTGCCCCTTGACCACACCGGATTTCACCACCGTGGCCATGTATTTCCTATCGGTGGTAAAGGGCAGTTCCTCTGTGGCAGGAGCTTCCTCGCGCAGGAGGCGATAGTCTATATTACGGGATTTAAGCCACAAGAGCAGGGCGCCCTCGGTGGGGTTGCCGATGACTGTGGGGGCGGCGGGGTCGGAAAAATCCAATGACGCACTGGAATTGACGGCTATGCCCTCCATCACCATGCGGCCCTCGGGACTGGCGGAAAAATTGGTGGACGGAATGGAAATAAAGTGCGTGTCGGCCACCTGCATGCGGTTCTGGGTGAGCGTGCCGGTTTTGTCGGTGCAGATAACGGTGGCTGCGCCCATCGTCTCGCAGGCGTGCATCTTGCGCACAAGGTTGTTATTCTTCAACATTCGCTGCATGCTGTACGCCAAACTGAGCGTTACCGCCATGGGCAGGCCCTCCGGCACCGCCACCACAATCAGGGTTACCGCTATCATGAGCGTGTCTAATGTATAGGTGATGAGGTCGGCCAATTCTGCCGTGGGTTTCAGCGTGAAGAACAGGGCAGTCACCATTCCCAACAAGACCACGAAGTATAAGGCGATGGAAAGGGCGATTGCTTTCCATTTCCAATGAGCAAACCTGCAGATTACCAAATAGAAGAACGCTGCCGTGGGGATTGCCAAGGAGAGGGAGGCGGCCGCCCAGTGGAAATAGACCACCAACTTGCCCACGATAATCAATGCCGCGAACACATAACTGGCTTTGCTGATCCATGCCGCCAATGAATTCAACTGTCTATTCAGCGGAGTGTCGGATTCTTTGGCCATCTGTGTCTTGCTTTGGAGGCGCTGGGCTCGCTTTTGGTCGGCAGTGGCGGTTTCTTCTTCGTTCACGTCTACGCCTTCGGCGGAAAGCATGATGCGGCCCTCCTCGGTGTGGTCGCCCACGCGCTTCACCAAAAATAATCCGTGCCCTTCCTTTACGTGTGTGCCGCGAAAGACCTCGTTGGTGGGGTAGGTGGCCTCGTGGTCGTATTCTTCCGGACGGATGCTCTTTCTGCTGATGGGTTCGCCAGTCAGCATCGATTCGTCTACGCTCAAGCTCACGGCCTCTTTTAATATGCCGTCGGCGGGAATCTCCGCTCCCGTGTCGATAATCACTATGTCGCCTACCACCACATCGCGCTTGGGGATGAGCGTGGCGTTGCCCGAGCGGATTACCTCCACGGGCTCGTCATCGTCCTGTGTGCGGAGCTGTCGGAAGCGCTTGTCGGCGTTGTATTCAAACACAAAGGCCACGCCCGTGGCTATCATCACTGCCACAAAAATTCCTACCGGTTCAAAAAATACTTCCGCGCTCTTGTTTAGTCCGCAATACTCGTAACAAGCGATGCCAAGCGATAGAAAACCGGCTATCAACAAGATGATTATCAGTGGGTCGCGGAATTTCCAAAGAAAGAGCTTCCAAAGCGGAGCTCGCTTGACTGGCGAAATAAGATTGGTGCCATATTTTTCGCGACTGGCTGTCACCTGTTCCGGCGTGAGGCCGAAATATTCATCTTCTGTTGGCATTTTGTTTGTATTGTTCGACATTTATGAATTTTTGCGCTGCAAAATTACCCTGATTTCGGTAATATCTTCTCATAATAGTGTTAAAAATTCTTCGCAAAGCTCACCATTCTTTGTTAGGGGGCTTATAAATTTAGATGTTCGGCCCACAAATTTAGTTGCTTGGTTCATAAATTCTCGCCCAATCTGAATTTTTTGCTGTTAATTAGATACCATCATACCTTTGGTGGACAATTTGTATGCGGGCTACACACTTAGGACTATGATCGCTGGGCTTTGGGCTTACTGACACGCTTCCTCGTTTAAGGACGGCTTGTTGGCGGTGGTGAACGCGGGCGGCGACGCCGACACCAACGTGGCCGTGGCGTGCGCTGTCCTCGGAGCAAAATTCGGCTTCGATGCAGTTCCGCGTGAGTACGTGGATGGTCTTGTGCGTAAAGAGTAACTTGAAAAAGTGGTAAGCAAATTGCTACGTATTTTCATAAATGATTAGTGCGCAGGTGTATTTTAACTGTTTGGCGAAGGGTTTAGCGTTTTTGATGACACACTTTCTGTAATCGAGTGGCTTTTCTCGAGATGCGCCCAAAGTGACGCGCTTTAATTTGCAGTTCATGAACCTATGACTATAGCTTTCCTCGGATTTGTCGGCGTAAAAATTAAACTTTCTTGGCTCAGGAATGCTTTAAATGAGACGGAAATGGCTTCGTCGCGGCGTTAGTCCCCTGTAATAGTACTCTGTGTTCGTGTTTAGTAGGATTTCCGCCTCGCATAGTGTCGGGCTCGTGAGCAATAATGTTAAATCTATCTCACATACCTGCGGTGAAAACAAGAAAAAGTAAGAGAGAATGGCTGTATTTCAGATTTTTTGTGTACTTTTGCAGCGCAAAAAGAGGGCGAAGTACTTTTTGTTACTGTCTTTCTTTTTCGCGATTTCATTTTGGACTTGTAGCTCAGTTGGTTAGAGCAACAGACTCATAATCTGGAGGTCCTAGGTTCAAGCCCTAGCTGGTCCACAACCAACGATCAGCGGTTTAGGTAATTTTCTAAGCCGCTGATTTCTGTTTTTGCTATATATTGTAATCTTTGTTTTTTTGCTAAGTCGTAGAGAATATACAAGGTTAAGTATGACTCTACTGTGTTTTCCAGTTTTAATAGAGTCTTTTCACGTGGCTTTCAAATAAAGAATAATGGCCCTTTTTGCTCTGTGCGTTATTCGTATTACCACTGTAGGTAAACCAATCCCAAAAGTCGGCAACCTTATTATTTCGAAAGTTTTTGGCAAGCTCCATGACACCTTGAGTGTCTGTAACAGT
>CAZQVW010000185.1:0-4805 GCA_964596865.1 uncultured Bacteroidaceae bacterium | reverse complement strand
GAACCGGTAGGGGCGGATCAGGAGCGTAGCGACGTGTTATCCGCCCAATCGCCCGAAAGGGCGAACAACGCAAATGACCGCAAATGCGATGAAACAAATGAAATGTCCCCCCACGTTGTGGGCCAACCGTTCCGGTTGTCGGGCGGATAACACGCCGCAACGCGGCTGATCCGCCCCTACAGTGGGCGCTGCGTGGCTCACTATAATGCCTCCACGCGCTGCGTGGTGTGTGGTGATATAAAATAATTTTATTATCTTTGCAGTCCAAAATCGCGAAACATCATTACCTTTGCAGTTCAAAACCGCGGAAACATCACTCTAACGCGCATTTCTAATACATCTATATAAATGATACCTAATAAATGATACCTATGATGATAACGATAATACCTGTTCATCTTAATAGCACCCACAGCACCCACGACCCGCCCGCGCGGGGGAGGTGCACCTCCATTCCGTAGTCCGCGCCTATGTGCGCATTCATTATAAAAGAAATAAAATATCTAATACAACAACCTTAACAAATTTCGTTATGAAAAAGATTTCTTTATTCGCGGCTTTTATTGCCGCAACAGCTTTCGGCTTCACCAGCTGCTCTGACAGCAATGGTGGCGATTCCCCCAGTGGGGCTGACGGCGAAGGCGTTACCGCTTACCTTAGGGTAAATCTGAACCCCGTGGGTAGTGCCGCAGGTGTGGCTTCGAGCAAAAACTTCACGCGCCAAGCTACTCACGAAAACCCCGGAACTGGCACGTATCAAGACGGTACTGCTGAAGAAGGCGGCATCGACAATGTGCGTTTCTATTTCTTCACCAATGATGGTAGTGCATACTATCTTGCTGACAAGGGTGGCGAGAACAATGCAACCATCAACAACTACCTCGACATTAGCAGTTGGACGGTTGGAGATACTCCTGAGGATCTTACTACCATTGAGCGTAAGACCACTGGCGTGTTAGTTATCAATGGTACCACAGAGGCTATGCCTGCTCAAATGGTGGCATTGGTGAACCTTGACGATGAAGCCAAGGCCGCCCTTGGCGAAGGAGCTCTCACTAAAAATGCGCTTCTTCAGAAAACAAGAACTTTGACCAAGTACACAAAGGACGGTACTGAAAAGAAAGATTTTATTATGTCCAGTACCGCTTATCTTGATGGTGAGAATGTTCAGCAGGCCAGTCTAATCACTTCTGCTAACTATGCTTCCACAGCTGATGCTGCAAAGAATGTAAATCCTGTGCAGCTCTATGTGGAGCGCCTTGCAGCACGTGTTGATGTAAGCCAAGGAACTTCTACTGCATGGGGTAAGGTAACTGCAGAGCAGAGCAATGAACTGCAGGGCAAGGATATTTACACTCTCACAACTGGTAAGACCTTTAACTATGTAGATAATAGCGGCGCAACAAACGCTGATGCTAATAAGGATCAGATTTACGTTGTAGTAAAGGGCTGGGGCTTGGCTGATGAAAACAACAACGCTCCTTTGTCGAAGAGCTTGGATGAATCATATACCAACCTTGCAAGTGACGCTGAAGGCAATACAAACACGCTTACTAATCAGCCTCTGTCGGTTGCCCAGTATCATCGTTCTTTCTGGGAGACAGCCAATTCTTATACTCCTATCCGCTACACCTTTAATCAGTATGCCGGTGTGAATACTACAAATAAAACAGGTGAGGGCTATGATACAAACAACGATGCTTACAATAAGCAATTGGGTCAATCAGCTTATACCTTCCCCAACACTCCAACGAATAAAGAAACAGGCTGGTCATTCACTTGGAATGAGACCAACCGTCGCCCGAGCGCAAATGCCACCGCACAAGCTCCTACTAAGGTGGTTGTGGCTGCAGAGCTGATGTATGCTGATGCAGATGGCAAATTGCAGCCCGCAGAGATTGGTACTTATGGCGGAAAGAACTTCCTCGGCGAAGACGGTGTGAAGAAAGCTATCGCTGCTGATGTATTCGCCAGCACCAACAATAAAGTTTGCGTAAAGACAACAGTTGAAGGCACAGAAACATATAATCCTATTGATGCCAACGACATCGAATTTGTTGCTTCCGCTGGTCCAGGAGAATCTAAGAGCTATAAGCTTACTCCTACTATTAAAACTAACGATGGTAATCTCACCACAACTTATTACACATATAACACCACCAGCAAAACTTATGTAGAGATAGCTTCTGCTGAAGAGCTAAATGCTAAGTTGAAATCTGTGGCCGGTAATGATATTACTATCTACAAGGGTGGTAACACCTACTATTACACCACTCTGCAGCACCTGTGGTTCCCCTCTAACTTCACTTTGGCTACTGATGCTGCCACCAATCCGACTAACGTTGGTGCATGGGGTGTAGTTCGTAACCACTTGTATAAGGTAACTCTTAATACCATTGCTGGTTGGGGTACTCCTGTCTACAACCCTGAAGAGATTATCATTCCTGTAACCCCGTCTGATAACGAATCTTATCTGGGCGCACAAATCAATGTGCTGATGTGGCGCGTGGTTAATAACGAAGTTGATCTTGATGGAACTCCTGCTAACAACTAATATTAGATAGTTTCAATCCCTCGAAGTTGGCGGCGCGGCCGCAACGTGTTGCGCCGCCAACTTTTCCAAACATCGAAATGCTGACCCCGAGGCGGACAAAACGCAACGTCGACCCTGAAGGGGCGGGTTTCAATACCCGCCAGAAAATCATAAGTCTACCGACGAAATAATATCGGAAAATTTTAGCCTACAAATACAACGCTAATTATGACACTTCAGGAAATTTTCGACAACTGGGAAACAGTTCTCATCGAGGTGAAAAAAAGATCTTGCAAAGAAGCGTAAAGCGGCTATCAAGAAATATCAAGGAGCAATACAGCTTGCCCAAGGTTTCTCTTTCGACTCTGACTCTAATGTGAAGCTTTATAAGATTAATGCTTGGCACAAACGTCTTAGTTGATTTAGCCATTAACTCTGATCTTGTTGATGATGATGTGTTGGATATGCTGACAGATTACAGTAATATTCTGTGTGTCAGTATGGAAAGTGTGCGTGAATTGATAATAGCTTATAGATTTAAGAAACTGTTACCTAAAATATGGAAAACAATAGATATGATGATGCGTAGCGTTACAGAAGAAAAGAACATTCAGGTGTTGCCTGTAGATTTGAATGTTATGCGAACATATTCTCGGCAGGAGCTCAATGTGGCACAAGATCATCGAGATCCTTCCGATCCTGTCATCATTTCTCATGCTATTACTTTAGGAATTCCCTTGATTTCGAGCGACAGAAAATTTGTTTTTTATCAATCGCAAGGACTTGATCTAATAGAAACCGAAAATAATTTACGCACCAGTATAATTAATAAATGTCGTTGCTACTATCGACTATAAGAATAGTCAATGTCGAATGGCTCGACTACAACGAATAGCTGCATTCTACATATATTCTCAAACTAATCTGAAATGAACATCAAGCGTCTTTTCCATCAATCTTGCTTGGCTGTTGCCGCAGTGTTGGCTATGGCTCTCACATCGTGTGGCATGATGGACTATGAGGGTCCCGACTGCTCCACGCAGCGGCGCATCCGTTTCACCTATGATTGGAACATGCTTTGGGCCGATGCCTTCCCTCACGAGGTTAAGACGCTCACGCTCTATGCATTTGATAAGAGCGGTACGCTTGTCTACAAGCGCTTTGCCTCCACCGATTCCATTATCCAAAAGGGGTATATGGATCTTAGTGATTTGCCCGCCGGAGTGTATGACCTCCAGGTATGGGCGGAGGGCGAGCAGCGCAATGCCAACAGTTATCAGAAAGGCAATATCGAGGTGGGCGACAGTTTGCGCGACAGTCTGCGCATCCGCCTCAATCGCGACAGCAACGGCGACATTCGTCAAGACATCACGCCGCTATATTATGGCACGCTCAATGATGCCGACTTCACCGATATGGGTAAAGAGGGCGGCGTGCGCGAGGTAACGGTAAACCTCATGAAAGATACCGAGAATTTCCGCATAGTATTGCAAAACCTTGGCGGCCAACCGCTGCCAGTGGATAGTTTCACGTTCACCATCACCGACAACAACGGCTATCTTGCCGCCGACAACGCCCTGCTTCCGGATCAGAAGCTCACCTATCACGCGTGGTCGGTATTGAGCGGAGTGGTAACGTCTGATTCCATCACCACTTCCCCGAACACAATCACCTCCACCTCCGCTGTGGTGGCCGAACTGACCACCAATCGCCTTGTGGAGGGACACAATACCCGCCTTGTGGTTACCCGCAACTCTGATGGCCAGCGTATCATCGACATCCCGCTGATTGATGCCTGCCTCTTGGTGAAAGGTAATTACAATCGCGACCTCTCCAATCAGGAGTACCTGGATCGCCAGGACGCGTGGAACCTCATCTTCATCATGGATAGCAACCTCAATTGGCTTGCCGGCCAGTTGTACGTCCAGCAATGGAGGCTGGTTTGGCAAAGCCACGATATAAATTTATAGAAGAAAAGCGGCGGGCGGCGTCAAATAACGCCCATCGGCATGCTATAATGCCTCCACGCTGTGGGGCCCAATGGCATGCTATAATGCCTCCACGCGCTGCGTGGCGCTGCGTGGCCAACCGTTCCGGTTGTTGGGCGGATAACACGCCGCTACGCGGCTGATCCGCCCCTACAGGACACCCCTACAGGCCAAACAAATTGTGGCCAAACATAAATCGGTAAACACTAAACGCCGCCGCACAATGACGCCTAACCGGTAGGGGCGGATCAGGAGCGTAGCGACGTGTTATCCGCCCAATCGCC
>CAZQVW010000184.1:0-4871 GCA_964596865.1 uncultured Bacteroidaceae bacterium | reverse complement strand
AAATAATATAACTAACTATTTCCAACAGACTCAAACGTACATATTTTTCTTTATAGCTGTGATGATTTGTACGCTTTTCCAAAGGGGCGCCTATTGCCCACGCCGCGTGGTGCGATTTTTAGTGGCGTTTGAAATTATGTGGCTCTGCCTAATGACGGCGGGCTGCGGTGGGCAAAACGGCGCTCCTGCGGGAAAGAGTCTGACTTTGGAATACGCTACACTGCTGAAAATTGACAGTTGCGACGGTTTCCGCCTCGTCCGCGTCCTCGACCCGTGGGACAAAGGCGCCACCCTCCATCTCTACGCCCTGATAGACAGCGGCAAGGCCGTGCCAGACAGTCTGCCCGCGGGAGCAACAGTACTTAAGGTGCCGTTGCGCAACCTATGCGTGAGCACTTCTGTACACGTAAACTTGCTGATGCAGCTCGGGGCGCTCAAAAATGTGAAGAGCATCTGCGAGGGGCAATATATTCTGAACGACAGTATTCAACACGCCATCCGCAACGGCCAAATCCGCGATGTAGGCTCGGCGCTCAACCCCTCGGTGGAGCGCATTGTGAGCGCGGGCACGCAGGCCCTGTTGCTTTCGCCATTTGAGGGCGCAGGCTTCGGCGCATTGGAGAAAACTGGCATTCCTATCGTGGAGTGTGCCGATTATATGGAGACCTCCGCGTTGGGCAGAGCCGAATGGATGAAATTCTACGGCATGCTGGTGGGCAAAGAGCACGAGGCAGACAGTTTGTTTGAGGTTGTAGAGCAGAACTACCTCCACCTCAAAGCCACCGCCGCCAACGTAAAAGCACGCCCCAAGCTCCTGGTGGATATGCTCAACGGCAACACGTGGTATATGGCCGGTGGGCGCAGCATTTACGGCCAGCTCTATCGCGATTGTGGCGCCGATTATTCCGTGGCTTCCCCCGATGTGAGCGGCAGCGAGGCCATGTCGCTGGAAAAGGTGATGACCACGGCCATGGATGCCGACATCTGGATTGTGAAATACGGGCGTTCTTCAGATTATACCCTCTCTTCGTTCATTAAGGAGAACGCGGCTTATCCCAAATTCAAGGCTGCGAAAGAACATCACGTCTTTGGTTGCAACACCCAGCACATCCCGTTCTATGACGAGGTGCCCTTTCGCCCCGACCTCCTGATGCAGGACATTATCCGCATTCTCCACCCCGACATTCTCCCCCAAGCCCCCCTTCGTTACTATTCGCGATTGCGCTAAACCCTTTTAGCAATTGCGCTAATCCTTTTGGTAATTGCGCTAACCCTTTTGGTTATTGCGATAATCGCATTTTCTTTATGTTTGCGGGCGAAATTTTCGTAATTTTGCGGTATAGAACAAACATTTCGCGTTACACAAAGAAAATTTCGCGCCATGCAAAGAAATAGCGTCCTTTTTATAGTTGCCGGAATCGTGTTGGTATTGCTGTTTTTCGGCAATATATTTTTTGGTAGCATTCATATAGACGCGGCAAAGGTGTGGGGGGCGCTCACCGGCGCGAAGGCAGACGAGGTGGCGCAGTTTGTGGTGGTGGAATCCCGTTTGCCGCAGGCTATCACCGCCCTATTAGCCGGAGCGGGGCTGGCGGTGTGCGGATTGATGCTGCAAACGGTGTTTCACAACCCGTTGGCCGATCCCTCTATCCTCGGCGTAAACAGCGGTGCCAGTTTGGGCGTGGCGGTGGTGATGCTGGTGATGGGCGGTAGCGTGGCCGCGGCGGGAACAACGCTGAGCGGATTCATATTAATCGTGATGGCGGCGTTTGTGGGCGCTCTATTGATAATAACTCTACTACTGATATTCTCCACGTTTGTGAAGAACAACCTCACGCTCCTGATAGTGGGCATAATGATCAGTTATGTAACATCTTCCGTCATCTCCTTGCTCAATTATTCCGCCACGGAGCAGGGTGTGCACAGCTATATCATTTGGGGCCTCGGCAATTTCAACGGTGTGGGCCTGAGGGGGTTGCCTTTCTACGCGGGCAGTTTGGCGCTGTGCATGATATTGTCGCTCACTCTCATCAAACCGCTCAACACCCTCCTATTAGGCTCTTCTTATGCGCTGAATTTGGGCACTAACCTCGTGAGGACGCGCACAATGATGCTGATACTCACGGGCCTCATCGCCGCCGTGATAACAGCCTTCTGCGGCCCGATTTCTTTCATCGGATTGGCAGTGCCGCATATTGCGAGAATGCTGTCGCGCACCGCCAACCACCGCATTCTCATGCCGCTTACATTATTATTAGGCGCCGACATATCACTTTTGTGCGCCCTAATCTGCACACTGCCCGCCGATGGCACCCTCATTCCGCTGAATGTGATTACCCCGCTCTTTGGCGTACCGGTAATTCTCTACGTCTTATTATCAAAGCGCGAAATCCGCTGATTTTCACAGCAGATTTCGCGCTTTTCGTTTGGAATAAGGAAGGCTGGCGACGTTATAGCGCCCGTCTTTGTTGTTTTAACATCATTCTTTGTTGTTATAGCGCCCGTCTTATTTGAACTTTTGGTAGCAGTCTACGACAACACGCCTTTTTTATTTGATATACAAGGCCCTCATCGCGTTGAGCACGGCCAAAATCATCACGCCCACATCGCCAAACACGGCGAGCGGCATCCCTGCGATGCCCAATGCGGCGAGGATTAAGATTAAGATTTTCACACTGATGGCGAACACCACGTTTTGGCGGGCAATAGAGATGGTATGCCGCGCGATGCGTATGGACAGAGCCACCTTTAAGGGCTTATCGTCCATCAACACCACATCGGCGGCCTCTATAGCGGCATCGCTGCCCAGTGCACCCATGGCGATTCCCACATCGGCGCGGGCCAACACGGGTGCATCGTTTATTCCGTCGCCCACAAAGGCCAGAGATGTCTTTTGCGGTTTTTCTTTGAGCAGCGTCTCCACGTATTTCACCTTGTCGGCGGGCAACAACTGGGCGTGATATTCGTCCAGCCCCAATTCTTGCGCCACATACGCCCCCACCTGCTCGTGGTCGCCGGTGAGCATGACGGTGCGCTTCACTCCGAGGCGGTGGAGGTCGGCGATAGCTTGGCGGGAATCGGGCTTGAGCTTGTCGGAGATGACGATATGACCGGCATAGACGCCATCGATGGCAACATGGACGATTGTGCCCACGTGTTGCTTGCATTTAGGGCAGGTTACCACCTCGACGCCCACACTTCCCATCATCTTTTCGTTTCCAACGCTCACAAGACGCCCGTTTACGGTGGCCTGAACGCCGTGGCCTGCGATTTCGCGGATGTCCTCCACGGTGCAAGTATCGTTAGGGTTGGGGAAAGCCTGTCTAAGGGCGGCGGCGATGGGGTGAGTGGAGTATCTCTCCACATCGGCGGCCATATGCAGGAGTTCTTTTTCGGATATGCTGTTGGGATGGACAGCGTTCACCACGAACACTCCCTTTGTGAGCGTACCGGTCTTATCGAAGACGACAGTGGATGTGCGCGAGAGAGCATCTAAGAAGTTGCTGCCTTTCACAAGAATGCCTTTCTTGGAGGCCCCGCCAATTCCACTGAAGAAAGTGAGCGGAATAGAAATCACCAATGCGCACGGACAGCTCACCACAAGGAACGTAAGGGCGCGGTAGAGCCAGATAGTGAACCCCTGCTCGTATGTAGGATAAAAAAACGGTGAGATAAAGGCAAGCGCGACAGCCAGAAACACCACTATAGGCGTATAGACGCGGGCAAAGCGGTGGATAAACGTCTCGCCTCGCGATTTATTTTCGCCCGAACTCTCCACCAGTTTAATTATCTTACTGGCAGTGGATTCGCCGAACGTCTTTTCCACCCTCACTTCCAGCAATCCGCTCAGATTGACACATCCGGAGATAATATCATCCCCTTTCTCCACATCGCGGGGCACGCTCTCACCGGTGAGAGCCACCGTGTTGAGGGCAGAGGAGCCGGAGAGGATGGTTCCGTCCAATGGCACTTTCTCGCCCGGCTTGATTAAGATGGTGTCTCCCACCTTCACGCTCTCGGGGCTCACCACGCGGACATCGCCGTCCACCAGTAGATTAGCCGTGTCAGGCCTAATGTCCATCAATGCCTTGATGGAGCGACGGCTATGACCCTCGGCGCACTCTTCCAGCAACTCGCCTACTTGAAAGAACAGCATCACAAACACGGCCTCCGGCAACTGTGGTTCTGCGTCAGGCAGAAAACCTATCATCAGTGCCCCGATGGTGGCAACAGACATCAAGAAATCCTCATTGAATGGAGAGCCGTCCTTAAATCCCTCCCAGACCTCGGCCAACACATCATAGCCGGCCACGAGATACGGCACCAGAAACACAAGTAGTTGCGCCCAAAAAGGCATCGACCAGTGATTAGTGATAAGCCACGCTGCCAGCAACAATATTGCTGCCAGCAAAATTCTGTATAACTTTTTGTTTTTGAGAAAGGAAGTATTCATTTTCATCGAAGTGGTGATTACGATTATCGGAAGGGTGATTATTATTATTGGAAGGGTGATTACGATTATCGAAGTAGTGATTATTATCAGAATATTTCGTTTGCTTGCGAGGATTTGCCCTATATTGGCGAGGGTATCCCGCGTGCTTGTGAGGGCATCCCCCGTATTCGCGAGGGTATCCACAGTGTTTGCCGTGCAAAGGTACGACGAATTTCGTGCAACCGAGTTGCAAACAACGTATCGCACCGAAAATTCGCGCCCCTCCCGCGTAAATTCATTTCCCTCGCTCCTAAAAATCCCCAAAATGCAGAGATAAATCCTATAAATCCCGCGCAAAATCCCCAAAAGTGCGTGCTAATTCCCAAAAAGTGCGCGTTAGTTTGCGTTCACAGTGCTGTAACATTATCTTAACAGTACT
>CAZQVW010000183.1:0-4905 GCA_964596865.1 uncultured Bacteroidaceae bacterium | reverse complement strand
CTGTTTATCTATTATTGCTGACTGTTTATCTATTATTCCAGATTGTTGTTTTACTATTCCAGACTGTTTGTTTTACTATTCCAGACTGTTTGTCTACTATTACAGTTTATCTTTTTATAATGTGCGTGTTGTTGCGCATTTTCGTCCGCCTCGGGCGAATTTACGTCCTGCTGGTGCCAACGCACCGAAGGGAGTCGAACAACGCACCGAAGGGAACGCAGCAACAAACCGAAGGGAGCGTTGCTCAACTTCAATGGGTTTGTTGGCGTTAGAGCGAACTTTCTGTGTGTTATTAGGGAGATTGTTTTTCCAAGGTGCCGATTTAGAGTGCTTTTTCGGCAGATTGGGAAATTTTTCCGGCGGTTTAGAAAACTTCTTTCACGCGCTGCAGGGCTTTGTCCAGCATCTTTTTGTTGGCGCACAGGGAAATGCGCACATAGCGCTCGCCGTTGGTGCCGAAGATGAAGCCGGGCGTGATAAAGACGTGAGCCTGATTGAGCACCTTCTCCGTGAGCTCTTCGCATCCCTTATAACTGTCGGGTATGCGGCCCCAAAGGAATAGGCCTACCTGATTGGGATTGTAAGTGCAGCCGATGGCCGTCATTATTTGCTCGGCAATCTTGCGGCGTTCGCGGTATAATTCGATGTTGGCCTGATGATGCCATTCTGCCGAGTTGTGATAGGCGCGGGCGGCGGCCAATTGGAGGGGGCGGAAGGTGCCGCTGTCGATATTCGACTTGATTTTCAACACCCATGAGATAAAGGTGGCGTTGCTGGCCAATAGTCCCACGCGCCAGCCCGGCATATTGTGGCTCTTGCTCATAGAATTAAATTCTATGCAGCATTCTTTTGCGCCCTCCACCTGCAATAGGCTGATGGGCTTCTCGTTGAGAATGAAAGAGTAGGGGTTGTCGTTCACCACCACGATATTATGGCGGCGGGCAAAGCTGACCAATTTCTCGTAGGTCTGCATTTGCGCGTTGGCGCCCGTGGGCATATTGGGGTAGTTCGTCCACATCAGTTTTACGCCGGATAAATCCATGCGCTCCAGCTCATCAAAATCCGGCTGATAGTCGTTGTCTTCGCGAAGATTGTAGTTCACCACTTGGCAACCGAGGATTTTGGATAGCGAGGTGTAGGTGGGGTAGCCCGGATTGGGCACCAACACCTTGTCGCCCGCGTTGGCAAAGGCCAATGTTACGTGGAGGATGCCCTCTTTCGAGCCTATCAGGGGCTGAATCTCGGTTTTGGGATCGAGATCCACATTATACCAGTGCTTATACCAATAGGCCATGGCTTCGCGCAATTCGGGCGTGCCCATGGTGGGCTGATAGCCGTGGGCTTCGGGTTTGTGGGCTTCGCGGCAGAGGGTGTCGATGGTCTCGGGCGAGGGTGGCATGTCTGGGCTGCCTATGGCCAGAGAGATAATGTCTTCGCCCTTAGCGTTGCGGGCGGCAATCTCCTTTAACTTGCGCGAGAAATAGTATTCGCTGACTGCTGACAGGCGGTCGGCGGGCCGGATATTCGGATTTGCGGTCATGGGGGTTTCGTTATTTGAAGGCTTCATATTCACCAAGGAGTTTGATTTGTTTGGTAAGGGGACGGATGGCTGCTATGCTTTGGGTATAGCGGCTATAGTTGTCGTAAGTGAGATCTACGTAGAAAAGATATTCCCATTCATGGCCAATAATCGGTAGCGACTGGATTTTGGTAAGGTTGATGTGGTAGAAAGAAAAAATCGAGAGCACTTGAGAAAGGCTGCCGCTCTCGTGGGGCACGGAGAAAACGATGCTACTCTTATTGGATTGCTGCTTGTCGCGCAAATTGTCGGCGATATAGGGGTCGGCCAAGACAAGGAAACGCGTGTAATTGTGCTTGTTGTCCTCTATGCCTTCGTGCAGCACTTTCATGTTGTAGATTGGCGCGGCATATTTGGAGCAGATGGCGGCGTGGTGGTGGAGCTGTAGGCGCGAGATGTCGGCTGCGGCTCCGGCGGTGTCCTCTGTCTCCACTATCTTCCAATTAGGATGACCCGCCAGGAATGACCGGCATTGCATCAAGGCCACGGGGTGGGAATTAACCTCGAGAATGTCGCTCTCGTCCTCGTCTGGCAATACCAATAGCGAGTGCTCGATGTGGATTTTCTGTTCGCCCACGATGGTGAGGTTGCTTTCGCGCAATAATTCGTAGTTGTGGAGCAGGCTGCCCGCGATAGTGTTCTCTATGGCCACCAGTGCCAAAATTTCAGGGTCTTTTTTCACCGTTTGAAAGACTTGCTCAAACGTGTCGCAGCAGATGAGCTCGATTTCTTGCCCCTGAAAATACTTGTGGGAGGCGATGTCGTGGAAACTGCCCTTGATGCCTTGTATGGCTATTCTAATCATGACGTTATTATATTAAAAAATCCTGCCTCTTGTGTGAAGCAGGATTTTGTGTTTTCTATGTTCGTTTATGGCATGCGCAATCCGCTTCACTTCTTTGGGGAGGTAAAGTAATAAAAGTAAAAGCTAAAGGACTGCGTGTGGGTTGTCATAACGCCTTGTTCGTTTTTATTTGGCTGCAAAGGTAGTGCTTTTGTTTGTAAGTGCAAAAAAAATCTCCATTTTTTTGCGCTAATAGTTCCAAAAACGGCTTTTTTGCGCTCCGGACGCCGCTTTTTAGGACAGATTGCTTAAATTTGCCTTTCAATAAGGAATGCCTCGGGGCTTTCAAGGATGCCCCACGGGGCTTTGTCCTATCATAAAGATTGCCACGACCGCTTTTTCAAACCGCTTAATACTCATGCCCACACTCAAACAGCAGGTGCTATCCACCATGAAATCCACAGATACCGAGGGCCCGTTTGAGCTCTACGCCACCCGCACTCCGGGCTATCTGTGGGCGCTGCTGTTTAGAAAGATGGGGGTACACCCCATTGCGGTAACGCTGATGTCGATGGTGATGGGGAGCGCCTGCGGTTGGTTCTTTTATCAATCTTCGCTTAGATATAATATAATAGGTATGGTGTTGCTGGTGGTGGCCAATTGGTTTGATTGCGCCGATGGCCAATTGGCGCGCATGACCGGCAAAAAGACACTTATCGGGCGCATCCTTGATGGGTTTGCGGGCGATATGTGGTTTTTCTTTATCTATCTCGGCATCGCCATGCGATTGTCGCCGCAATGGGGCGTATGGATTTGGCTTCTGGTGGCTTGGGCCGGTTTTTTCTGCCATGCCCGCCAATGCGCTTTGGCGGATTATTACCGCAACGCCCACCTGCTCTTTATTGGGGCGGGCGGCGAGCTGGATCGCGCCGCCGACATCGAGGCCCGCTATCGCGCTATCCCGTGGAATTCGCCCCGATGGTTTGAAAAAGTGTATCTCTTTTTCTATGCTTCTTATACCCGCGGCCAGGAAAATGCCACGCCGCAGTTTCAGCGGTTTTATAATACCCTTCTTCAGTCCTACCACAAGCGCATCCCCCACTCGCTGGCCCTGCGTTACCGCGCTTTCAGCAAACCGCTAATGCCTGCCTGCCAGATTCTTACTTTCGATGTGAGGGTGATGGTTTTGTTCGCGTCTTTGCTGGTGGGGCTGCCGTGGATTTATCCGCTGATGGAGGTAACGCTTTTTGAGGTGCTCCGCATTCGCACTAACCGCCGCCACGAACATTTCTGCCGCGCTCTCTATCTTAATATGAAGGCGCTTTCTCCTTCGCCCAACGCTCAAACGGTTTCCGCTAATCACAATTCTTTTTCTTCCTAACATTCCCCTCCTAAATCCTCTCTCCACAATGAATCATAATATCGCCCTAATATTGGCCGGTGGCAAGGGCACCCGCTTCAACATCATGCGCCCCAAGCAGTATATAGAGGTCGACGGAAAGCCCATCATCGCTTATACTATGGAGGCCTTCCAGCGGCATGCGCAGGTTACCGATATTTACGTGGTGTGCTCGCCAAAGTGGAACGACTATGTGGAAACTCAGGCGAAAGGGTGGGGGATAGACAAGTTTAGGGCGTGTATCTCTTCGGGCGAGACCTCGTTCCTGTCGGCGCAAAACGGTATCCGCGCTTTGGAGGAGATGCGCCTGTCGCCCAAAAGCATTGTGATGGTGCATGATGCGGTGCGCCCGCTCATTTCTGCCGACACCATCACCAACAACCTCACCGTTTGCTCGCAATATGGCAACGCCATCACTGTAATCTACAGCAACGAATCGTATATGCGTGTCTCCGGCGGCGTGGAGGCCACCGGCTTTGCCTTGAGGGAGGAATATATGAGGGCACAGACGCCCCACACCTTTACCCTTGCCACGCTCACGGCCTTAATGAACAGTGCCGCTAAACAGGGCATCAATTCTTCCCAATCGCTTTTCACTCTTGCCAACGAATTGGGCTATTCTCCTCTTTATATTGCCAAAGGGAATATGCTGAATTTCAAGATTACCCAGCCCCAAGACCTCAAATTCTTTCGCGCCCTGAAGGATATTTAGCTAATAGTGGCGTCCGGTATAATAAGTTGGTGCCCGGTATAATAAGAAAAGTGTATGCTCTCGCCTTGTAGGGGCGAGTTTCACACGTGGCTGCGGAAAAAGCCTGCCATTTTGTAATTATACCGTCCATTTGGGCATGCAGAACAGAATCTGTCCTTACTCTGTTCTGTATGCTTAAGCCACGGCCTTTTCTGCAATCGCCCATATACGGGGGCTTCTCCGGCTGCCGCACCTCCTTCCCCCGCAATGCGCGAGGATATTTTAGGTTTACAAATTATGAACAAACCAAAAACTTTTCTTATCTTTGCCAACGGTTAGCGCATCCCGCAGCGGCGGGGCGCCACCATGTTTATTATCAAAAATAGCGTTTGCTGTTTATTCAAAACGTTCAGGAAACTTGGCGGTGGAAAGAATATTGTTTAGAATAAAGG
>CAZQVW010000182.1:0-4939 GCA_964596865.1 uncultured Bacteroidaceae bacterium | reverse complement strand
CCTTTGGTGCGCAGCAGCGTTCCCTTTGGTGCGTTAGCCATAGTTATGATAAAAATAGCGGATAAGGGCAATAAAATAATGGATAAGGACAAAAAAAATAACGCACCACGGGGATAGTGGTGCGTTAAAAAGTATAAGCGAACTGTAGGCTCGCAGTGTGATGCGTTAATGAGGAATCAGCGAGCTTGTCGCTCGTTGATTGTAAATCAAAGAGTATTAATAATTAAACTCGCCGTACTCGCTTTTTATCGTGAGCGAGCGCGCGCCCTCCTCTATGCGACCAACAATGCGCGCATCAATGTTGAAACTGCGAGAGATGTCGATAACCTGCTGCGCATATTCGGGAGCGAGATACACCTCCAGACGGTGGCCCATATTAAAGACCTTATACATCTCCGACCAGTCGGTCTGGCTCTGCTGCTGGATTGCCTTAAACAACGGGGGCACAGGAAACATGTTGTCCTTCACCACACGGCAGTTGTCGCCCACGAAATTCAGTACTTTTGTTTGGGCGCCGCCGGTGCAATGCACCATACCGTGGATTTGCGGGCGGAGCTTGTCCAGCAAGACCTTGACCACAGGAGCGTAAGTACGCGTGGGACTAAGCACAAGGTGGCCGGCGTCCACGGGAGCGCCGTCCACAGCGTCCGTCAGTTTGTAAGTGCCGCTATAGACCAGTTCATTAGGCACTGCGTGGTCGTAGCTCTCGGGGTATTTCTGGGCCAGATATTTGGCGAAGACATCGTGGCGAGCTGAGGTGAGACCGTTGGAGCCCATACCACCGTTATAAGTGCTCTCATACGTGGCCTGCCCAAACGAGGCGAGCCCCACAATCACATCGCCCGGGCGGATGTTGGCATTGTTGATGACATCGCTGCGGCGCATACGGCAGGTAACGGTGCTGTCTACGATGATGGTGCGCACAAGGTCGCCCACATCGGCCGTCTCACCGCCCGTGGCCCAGATGCCGATGCCCATATCGCGCAACTGTTTGAGCAACTCGTCCGTGCCGTTGATGATGGCGGAGATTACTTCGCCCGGGATGAGCATCTTGTTGCGACCGATGGTACTGGAAACAAGGATATTATCCACCGCACCCACGCAAAGGAGGTCATCGGTGTTCATAATCAGGGCGTCCTGCGCGATACCTTTCCATACACTGAGGTCGCCCGTCTCTTTCCAGTACATATAGGCCAAAGAAGACTTTGTGCCGGCGCCGTCGGCGTGCATGATATTACAGTATTCGGGATCGCCGCCGAGAATGTCGGGCAATATCTTGCAGAAAGCCTGCGGAAAGATGCCCTTGTCGATGTTTTTGATGGCGTTGTGGACGTCTTCTTTCATCGCGCTCACGCCGCGCATCATATAGCGTTGATTGTTTTGCATTATTGTTGGGATTATTGAGATTATCGGGGAAATTGAGGGAGTTAAAGAAATTCAGAAAATCAGAATGCTCGGATTTGTCGGAAAATTAAAAGATAATTTATGGAGACAAAAGGCTATTTATCCGGCATAAACAACTAATTATCTGTAGGAATAGACTTAATTAAAATCCACCTGCGGAGCTTTCTCCGCTCCGGCCTCGGCTTGGAACATCGCTTTCTTGTGAAAACCAAACAAACCGGCGGGAATGGAGGCGGGGAAACGCCTTACCTTCACGTTGTAGTTCATCACTACCTCATTATAAAGGCTGCGGCTCTCGTTGATGCGGTTTTCCGTGCCCTCCAACTGGGCCTGCAACTGCTGGAATTGGTCGCTGGCCTTTAATTCGGGGTAGCGCTCCACCACTACCATTAATCGGGAAAGCGCCGAACTGAGTTCGCCCTGCGCCTCTTGGAATTTCTGCATATTCTCCTCGGTGAGGCCATCTGCATTGACGGTGGTCTGGGTGGCTTTGGCGCGGGCGTTCACCACGGCTTGGAGCGTGCCCTTCTCGTAGTTGGTATATCCCTTCACAGTGTTCACAAGATTGGGGATAAGGTCGGCACGGCGCTGGTATTGACTTTGCAAATTGGCCCAACTCTGATTGACGCCCTCCTCCTGAGTTACTAATCCGTTGTAACTGCTGAAAAGCCAGATGGCCAATACTGCCACCACCGCTATCAAAACCCACAATCCCTTGCTTAGGCCGAAGATTTTGTTCTTCCCCTGCTGGGAATTGCTGTAATTACTTTCGTTAATCTGCTGGTAGTTGTTTCCGTCTGCCATAATATTGAATGTTTTAATGTTATTGTGATCTTTTCTTTTTGGGCTTCGGCTAAAATGGAGCGCTATGGGGTTCTAAAAACGGCCTCCCGCGCCGCCGCCGCCAAAACTGCCGCCACCGAACGACCCGCCGCCGAAGCCTCCTCCGCCCCAGTCGCCACGTCCGCGCCCCATCAGTGAGCCGAAGAGCGCGCCCGCGGCCAAACCTGCCGCCACATTGCCGCCACCGTCCTCGTGGCGCTCGCGCACAATCTCTTTCTGCTCATATCCGCATTGCCTACAGCGATAGGTGAGCTCGTAATAGTCGTATATCCCGTCTTGGCGGAGCAAACGACGGTCTTTCACCGTCATATCCTTGCGGCCACAGCGCGGGCATCGCGTCTTGGCCGCTTCTCTCATCACCCACACAAACAATCCTATCACGCCCAGCAGCGCCAGCAACAGTAATGGCGACCCGCCCGTTGCGCCCTCGCCGTGGTTTGGGGATAAGGACGCGTCTTTCTCCACCGCGGTGCAGATGGCTTTCACGCCTTCCACCATGGCCTTGTCCCATTGGCCCTGTTTCAGATAGGGATCCATGTGGTGTACCTCTATCATGCGGCAAGTGGCATCGGGCAGGGCGCCCTCCAACCCGTTGCCCGTGAGAATTTGGTAGCAACGGTCGCCACTGGCGAGGACGATGATAAGGCCGGTGCGCTTTTTCTTATCTCCCACGCCGTATTTGCGGCCAAGAGCCATGCCAAAGGAGTAGGGATCGGCGTTTTCTATCCGCCGTACCACCACTACCACGCTTTGCACGCCCGTCTTCAAGCGCAAGCGGCCCAACATCAGATTAATACTGTCTAAGGCGGCAGTGCCCAACACCCCATCGGGGTTGCTGACATACTGCGTGGAGTCGGCAAAGAAAGGCATCGGCACCTCCTGCGGCTTCCACACGCGCTCCGCGCCAAAGCACAGCATTGGCAGGAGCAAACTAATTATCAGCAGTGCGCGTCTCATTCGTATCGATAGTGAATTCTTGTCGTTGCGTGGGCTTTTCTGTTGTGCGTTATTGCATCTCACTCGTTCCAAAACTCCCAAGAAGCCAGGGCCTGCAGGTGTAGCATATCCAATCCGTTTTTTGTGGCGGCTCCGTGGGCTTGTCCTTTTTTCAAAAATAAGGTGAGGGAGGGATTATATACAAGGTCGTAGAGAAGATGCCTATCATTGAGCAGGGTGTAAGGGATATTGGGACAAGTGTCTGTCTTTGGCCACGTGCCCAATGGCGTACAGTTCACAATCACTGTGTGCTCGCGCATAACCTCTTCGCTCAGTTGATCATAGCCCAGCATACCGGCCTTTGGCGTGCGGCTCACGTTGATAGGATTTACGCCCAGGCGCTTCAATCCGTAGACAACGGCTTTTGACGCCCCGCCGGTGCCCAAAACCAGAGCCTTTTTGTGCCACGGTTTCAGCAAAGGGCGAATAGATTGGCAGAAACCGATTACGTCTGCGTTGTAGCCTTTTAATACTGGCGCGCCGTCGGCTTTGCGCCCTATCGTGATGACGTTTACCGCCCCGATTTCGCGAGCTTCATCGCTGATACTATCCAGCAACGGCATCACAGCCTGTTTATGGGGAATGGTAACATTCAATCCGCGCAGCAGTTGGTGCGCGTTAATCAAGTCAAGAAGCCCGTCCACCGTGGGAATTTCAAAATTCAGGTACTCGGCGTCAATGCATTCTTTCTGGAACTTGTCCGTAAAGAACTGGCGCGAGAAAGAATGTACCAGCGGGTAGCCAATCAGTCCGTATTGTGTCATGGATTTCAGCTTATTATGTTTGGGTTTGCTCTACTATTGATAGGGATTAACCTTTTTTTGTGCGGAATTTGCTTTATATCGCCTTGAGACCGTCTCTTGTTGTCTTAGATTTTCAGCTTATCGCCTTGAAATAACCTTTTATTACCCGAGACCGGTCTTTATATATCAACCATTGACTTTTAAACGTCAGTCATTGACGTTTAGACGTCAGCTATTGGCTTTTAGACGTCAGTCATTGACTTTTAGGCGTCAGTCATTGACATTTAGGCATCTGCCATTGGCTTTCTGGCGATATACATTGTGCTCAATCCGAAGGTGAAGCGGCGGAAGTGCACGTCCTCATACCCTGCTCGCTTTAAGATTGCCTGCATCTGTTCGCCCTGCGGAAAGGCTTCCATCGAGGCGGGCAGATAATGATAGGCTTTAGCGTCTTTTGAGATTAGCGCGCCCACTGTGGGCATCACCACATGGCCATAAAGCCAGAATAATTGCTTCATGGGGAAGTGGGGCGGCGCGCTCAATTCCAAGATGGCGGCGTGGCCCCCCGGTTTTAGTACGCGCAGCATTTCTTTCAGTCCCAAATCCAAATTGGAAAAGTTCCTTACGCCGTAGGCCACCGTTACGGCGTCGAAACTGCTGTCAGGGAACGACAATCTCATGCAGTCTTCTTTCTGAAAACTGATGACTTCGCCCAACCCTGCCGCCTTTGCCTTGCGGCGCGCCACGTCCATCATGCCTTCACTGATGTCAGCTCCAACGATTTTTGCGGGCTTCAGCAACCGCGCGGCCAGAATAGCGAAATCGCCCGTGCCGGTGGCAATATCCAAGACTGTTTGGTGGGGGAAAGGCTCAAGAGCCCCAATCGTCTTCTTGCGCCAGCGGCGGTCGATGTCAAAAGAAAGGAGGTGGTTGAGCCGGTCGTAGGAATGGGC
>CAZQVW010000181.1:0-5086 GCA_964596865.1 uncultured Bacteroidaceae bacterium | reverse complement strand
CGAGATACCAGGAGGCAACACGTAATTCACAGGAGTTTTGTTATTATTTTCTTGCAAGCTCACAGCCGAAACATCCAGCTCGCCTTCAGGCGCTTTTGTGGCGCTACCTGTAAGCGAATGCTCATAATTGCGCCAGTCGCCACGCACCAATTCCAATGTGCCGAAACGAAGAATAGTGGGGTCTTCAAAATTGGTGAGATACATACGCATAAACCTCACCGAGGAGAAATCACTGATATTTCCTTCTTTCTTAATGTAATTGGTGAGAGGTATACGGAAAAGATACCAATTCACAGTATCACGCGTATCATTTCTCAAAGCCACTGAAGCGCGCCGGCGATCTACGATGTAGCCCATGCCCACCTGCATACTGTCAGGGTGGATATGGACGTGGTATTCATAATAATTGTTATACTCATTGAGAGTGTAATCCTTATTTATGTCCTCCACATCTGGCGTAGTCTTATAGGCGGTGGAATAGTTTTCGCGATTAGTCTGGGAATCGGCGGAGTTACCCTCGGGATTATTGATGCGGAGGTAGCGATCGAGGATAGATGTACGAGCCTCATCGTAATCCGAGCCACGGAAATAATGATAATCATCTCCGGCAGGGTCGCGAGCAATGCTATCATAGACGGCAGGCTCCACCTTGTTCTTTATAGATTGCAGATAATTCAGATAAGTGGGGAAAGTTGCCTCTTCCTCACTGTTCAACCCATTAAGACCCACATCTTGACGGGCACGCATTCCGCCACTGGTATTGAAGGCGTAGGTAACTGCGCTTTGCGTGGCCCAGCGCCCCCAGTTGTTGGTGCTATAGGTGGCTTCGCTGGCCTCCAGCCCAAGACCGCTCTCGTAGGCCTTATTGCCGTCCTTGAGAATGTCCTCGGAGATGTCGCCAAGGTCAATATAGAAATCGCCACCTTTATTGAAATTTCCATTTCGGCGCGAATAGATAAACGGATCAAGCATCCAAAACTCGATATACTCCACATTGGCAGCGTCAAAATCACTGGTCTCAATGGCACGCATCATTCCACCCCAATGTTGAGCAGGGTGGAGAATGTTACCCTTACTGTCTACATCGGGATTGAGGTTATACGGGCCGCGCAAAGAGGGATAATACGCTAAATTGAGAATATCCAGCGTGGACGATTGGCCATAAGTGAGCTCACGATTAGGAAAGAGCTCGGTGCGATACACCTCACGTACATAATGATTAGAGAGTTGCTCGCGGTCGCTCTTAATATACCCCGGAGTGAGGGAAGAAGAGCGACGAGTGAACAGAGGATCAATATTATACCAAGCCAACAGTGCGCGATTATAGCCATAGCGGACATCATCGGAGAGCGTGGCTTCACTGAAACGCAATGGTGTGGAACTAATCACCCATTCGCTGGGCGTGCTCACATCAATGGAGGTCTTGGTATTTTCAAAATCATCGATATAAGAAGACCCAGACTGAGACTGGTCATTTTTGCCTGCTATAAGTTGGGCGAACTCAGCCGTAAAATTAATTTGGGAAGGCTGTTCCAAATGGAGTAAAGGCAACTTATCCAGCATATCCGTAAGCCATTGGCTTCTTTTCTTCCAACTAAGGTTGAGCCCCCAAATAGTATTATTCAGCGGTTCGCTACCCATAGCCACTTTTGTGGTAAGAGCTTGTTCACTTAGGTGCATGATAGTGCCGCCAATAAGGAAGTCCTTGTTAAAATCATATTCCCAATTCAATCCCAACATTGTTTTGCGCTGGAAAGCCTCGCCGTCATTGCTTTCAAGGCTCACACTCACAGCTGTGCCCGCATCAATAATGCTCTGATTGATGATGGTAACCTCGCCGGCCGTATAATTCACAGTATAGTCGGTATTCTCGGTAAGTGTTACTCCTCCAGCAGTTACCACCACGGAGCCTCTGGGCACATTGGCGCTACCCAGCGAAATTACGTTGCCACCACTGGAACCTTGATATTGCCCCACCAGCATAAACTTGTCTTTATTCGCGATTTGCTTCGCCCTAACCTTGGTACTGTCATAGAGTTCCTGAAAGACATACTTGTCGCTCACAGCAGGGTTGGCGATAGCGGAAGCCAGATAACTGCCGAAAGGCTCTGCTGCAGGAAAGATGACGCGCCCACCGGTGGCATCCACAGTATAGCCGTCCACAAAATCATAGTATCCGTTGGAATGCGCCTGAAGCTTGTTGTCAAGGCGGTCAAGATTAAGCAAGTTAAGGAGTGTGCGATCTTTATAAGCGGGCTCAGGCAGGTAGGTGAGGTAGACGCCGGTGGTATCACTAAGGTATTTGATGTCGAGGCGGAATTTGGCGCTCTGAATAGAGGTGGCGCCAAGGTTATAGATATTCTTCATCATCAAATCCCAGTTGGCCATTTGGGGAGTATTAGCGGCATTCTTCAGCGACTTCACATACAGACAGACGGTGTTGTCGTCCTTGTCGGTGGAGAACTCACCCACTTGATAAGTGGTGCCCATATAGGTATATTCGTAGGCCACGGCCAGCACTTGGTCGGTCTGGAGGGTGGATTTAAGGGAGATATACCCCAGTTTGGTGTTTACAGAATACTCGTTGCTACTCAACAGACGGGCACTCTCTATCTTCTCGTAGTCGAGACCGCCCTCCAGCCCAATACCATTCAGTGTGGAATAGACCTGATTGATTTGGCGGGCATCGGTGTACTGCGTATTGATAGTGGAATAGAGGTCGTTACTGGCATTGGAGGGATTAGCGGTACCGGTGGCGTGCCATCGCGAATTACTGATATGCTGATTCTCTGCCAAATCAGCAAAGGCCACAATATTGCGGGTATTGGTGGTGGTATTATTTTTGTTGGTTACCCACACTTCAATACGATTGATGGTTACGCCACTGGTGATATTGGGCAAGGTCTGCATCCAGCGATCGTAGTTGTCGCGGAAGAAATGGCCAAGGAAGAAATGGCGGTTGGCTTCGTATTCATCGGCGGAGATTTCGAAACTGGTGAGCTGCGATCCGCCCTGCGAACGCACAGTCTTGCTCACCGACTTCTTCTGACTGGCAGCCACCTGCAGTTTGAGCTTACCAAACTGCATATCTGTGCGCAAACCGAATAGCGAACTGGCACCGGTGACCAACGAGTTGTTGCTGGGAAAAGAGATATTACCGGCCTCCACCAATTTGATAATCTCGTCTTCCTTGCCTTCGTATTTCAACTTCAGATTGCGCATATCATAGTCGAAGGATGCCTCGGTGTTATAATTGAGGCTCATATCCATCTTGTCGCCAATCTTGCCCTGAAGATTGACATTCACCTTCTCATCGAAATCAAAGCCCATCGTCTTGCGATTGCGGATAGGCAAGGAGGGATTGTTGATATTCTTCTTATTGATGCCCATCTTCAATTCGGCATCACCTTGCATCTTCACCTGCACACCGCCCGGGCCGAAAATCTTTTCTGCAGGACCAAGGTCGAAATGCATATCAGTGAAATCAAATTTCTTTTTACCAGCTTCCTCAAAAGCGTCCTCGTTTTTCTTTTGGAAATAAGCGGCCATAGAGCGGCGCAGGCTCCAGCGGTCATACTCCTCTTTTGTCATAATGAAAGGCGCGTTCAAATAACTATCGCCAATCTTCGTACCAAGAACATAACGGTTGGTGGTTGGGTCGTAGGTGGCTTCGGTCTTTGCATTCTCGGCATCGTCCAAGTCTGCCATTTTCTTATCCACGTCTTTCTGCTCCACCGGCGCGGTCTTCTTTACGCCATAGCGAGTAGAGTCTGCGGGTGCGGTATTCTCTGCTTTATCCTTAGGCTCCTCCGAATTTTCGGGATTTTCTGATTTATCCGAGCCCTCCGCACTTTCCGATTCAGACATACCGATTGCATTCTCCAACCTTTCAGTCAATCCCGATTGAAACGCAGATGCCACCTGTACAAACGCCAATAGCAGCACGGAGATTATCCATGCCGCCCTGGAAAAGTTATTGTGTCTGAACAGTTTTCTCACAACGTGATTATTTGTCTCTTTTGGTTTGGGATTTAAGTCCGCTCGGCTATGCCATTTGTCTGTCAGATATTAGCTCTGCGTCTACTCTAATTATATCCGTAAAGAACAATAAAAGTCTCAATGTTTGTGTATTTCATTAAAAAGAACTTACCTCATCATCATTAGCGCTTTCTTAACGATAGTCTCGGCTTTCATGTTAGCGTCATTTTCCAGCAAAGATTTCACTGCCTTCTTAGCTGGCGCTGGCGAGAAGCCCAACGTAACAAGAGCAGCCAGAGCTTCCTCGCCCTCTTCGTTGAGAGCCACAGACGCGCCCTGAGCCGAAACCGTATTAGCACCGTCCGCCAGCAGTGCGGAATTCTGCAACTTATCTTTCAAATCCACGATAATTCTTTGAGCGGTTTTGCCACCGATACCTTTCACCTTCTTCAGCATTCCGTCCTCGCCATTAGCAATGATATTGCATAGTTCACCCACAGAATACGATGATAAGATAGTGCGTGCCGTATTTCCGCCGATACCACTCACAGAAATTAGATAGAGAAACAGTTCTCTCTCGCTCTTGCTCGAAAATCCGAACAAGACCCACGCGTCTTCACGGATGTCTTCATAGACATAGAGTTTGGCCTCCGCCTTACCCTCAAGGGCAGAATAAGTAGTGAGCGAGATATTGAGTTCATACCCCACCCCACTGGCCTCCACCACAGCTCTGGTAGGCGCCAATTCACTGACCTTACCGTTTATATAATCTATCATAGCTTTCTTATTCTTTCAAAGTGGAAGTCAAACAGACATTGTGCTGCGCCATAAAGCAACTCCACCGTTATATAAAACGCGAAGATACCACTTTTATTGCATTCCACCAAACCTCTCCCACTCTTGTTGCCAGCATACCGCACAGAATAATCCAAATTTACAGCTTTCCACAGCGTCAATAGCACCAAATCACTTTTTCAAAAGCGAAGTTTTATGCTAAAACCACTTTTCCAAAAGTTATTTTGGACCGAAAAACCACTTTTAGAAAAGTTATTTATGTAACTTTGCAATTCAAAATACAAACTCGTCATGGAACAAGAAGAATTAATAC
>CAZQVW010000180.1:0-5099 GCA_964596865.1 uncultured Bacteroidaceae bacterium | reverse complement strand
GCCTGCTGTGCGATGATTCGGGAAAGATAAAGCAAGAAGTTTCCGACGTCAGTTATCTGAATTGCCTGATGGACGAAATCCATAATTACGTTACCCGCTACGGGTCAGACCTGAAAGGCCTCCTCGATTACTGGGAAGACAGTCTACAAACCAAGACAATCCCCGCTACCGGCAACGATGGTATCCGGTTGATGACCATCCATACCGCCAAAGGACTGGAAGGCCAAACCGTATTCCTGCCCTTCTGTTCGTGGCCACTGATGGAAAACGATACTCATCAACCCCGCCTCTGGATAGAAGAGCCGAACGAAATCACTAAAGACGCAAATATCGAAGGTGGCAAGCTCATCCCCGTGGACGGAACGAAATCTTTGGAAGAATTAAATGGCATTCTTAACACTAAAGACCAAAATAAATTCCAAGACGAGATTACTGCCAATCATGTGGACAACCTAAACCTCCTTTACGTGGCTCTGACCCGCGCCGAGGCCAACCTATATATATATACTTACGTCAAAAAGAACACCGACCTCACTGAACCCAAGAATGTTGGCGAAATTCTCCTATCCGGATTGGACACAAACAATTGGTCCAAGGCAGGGAAAGAACTTGTAGAGGACACAAAAAAGGAAATGGAGAATTGGGCGAAAAAGAAAAAGGAGAATACGCCCGCAGGCGGGCTTCCCACGCTGCAGGAGGGCGAGAGCCTGCCTCGAGTGGAGACCACGCGCGGCTCTCTGCTGATAGAACAAAAGGCCGGCGCGGGATTACAGACGCCTTTCGAGCATACCTACGAGAAGAACGACTACAAAACCTACTCCTATCACACTGTCGACCGTAGTTTCCGCTTCCGCCAATCGCAGGAGGCCATGCTGTGGATGATGAAAAAGCCGGAAAACGCCCGGGACGCCATGGAGAGAATCCAAGAGGGCAACGTTCGCCACGACATCTTCGCGCATATCGCCACTATCGCCGACACGCAGGCCGTTGTGGACGACTTTATCCGCCGCGGCAAGATTGACGCCGCTCAAGCTGACGAGATTAAGGCGGATCTTAAGCGCACGTGGGAGAACCCGCAGATGAAAGATTGGTTTTCCGGCGAGTGGAAATTGCTGCGCGAGGTGTCTATCCTGAGGCCCGAGGCGGAATATCAGCAGGAAATGGACGAGTGGAGCCAACGGCCGGAGGAAGAACGCGGCTCTATGCCCAAGCGCGAATTGCGGCCCGACCGCGTGATGCTCCAAGGCCAAAAAGCCGTGGTGCTGGACTACAAATTCGGCCAGCGCCGAGATGATACTTACTCCGCCCAGGTGCGCCGCTATATGCTATTGCTGCAGGAAATGGGTTACACCCAAACGGAGGGCTGGCTATGGTATGCTAACACCCATGAACTGGTAAATGTTGCGCCCTCGCCCCTAAAAAATTGAAATAAGGCCTGTTGGATTTAACGACTGGCCACCAAGATTGAGCAATACATCACAACTTGTCCTCGCGCTCGCCAATCAATCATTCCGCTTTCCTTTTCACGCACTTTTCACACGCCTATTATATGAAATTTCTGGATTTTGTAATCAACGATTTATACAATAATCAACAATTTAAGGACAATCTGCAAGACGTAATTGTGGTATTGCCCACGCGCCGCGCCGGTGCGTTTCTCAAACAAGCGCTGGGGCGCATTTCTGGCGACAAGCCCGTGTGCTCGCCCCAAGTAACCACCATCAGCGACCTCATCGATTATCTCTGCCCCTATAGGAAAGCCGATGAGATAGAGGCCGTATGTCTGCTATATGACATTTATCGAAAAAGTGGGGAGAATAGAAAACTCTCTATTGACGCCTTTTACGGTTGGGGGCGTCAATTGATAGCGGATTTCAACAACGTGGATAAAAGCTGCGGCCAAAAAAAGGCAGAAGACATCTTGGCTTTTGCCAGAGATGCCCGCAATTTCGATGAGCCTGGCATTGACAAGGAAATAGTAGAGAGAATCAAAGCGTTAATGCAGATGCTGCCTGCTAATGATGGCGAAGAAAGGGAAAAAGGCGGTTCCGAAAGCGAGAGCGCAGAAGCCAAGGAGGTCTCTATCCGCAAAGATTTGGTGGCTATTTGGCGAAAATTGCCGGATATATACAAAGAACTGACCGAAAAACTGTCCGCTCGCGGCGCAAAGCTGGAAGGTGCGCAAAACCAATGGGTGCTTGAAAACATAGAAGACGTAAAAAAACAGTTGGAAGGCCATACCCTTGTCTTTGCAGGCTTTAATTTCCTCCTAAAATCCGAATTGCTCTTTATGGAAGAGCTGAAAGACGCGGGTATGGCCCTCTTTTATTGGGATTATGACCCGAATTTCAGCGGTAGTGCCCACGTCTATGAGCATATCGCAGAGAATATCAAAATATTGGGCGGCAAATACGAGAATGACGCACCTTTGTTCGGCGATAATTGGCCCAAAAAAGACGATAATTGGCCAAAGAAAGGCGACAACAGGCCAAAGAAAGAAGTAGACCTCTATTCTGCCCAATCAGATAACGCGCAAGCCCATTTTATCACCGATTGGCTGTCGTCTCATTACGAGAAAGACGAATATTCTCACGAGAAAGACGAGTCTCTTCACGAGAATAGGCCAACCGCTCACGAGAAAAAGCAAACTACTGCCGTTGTTTTGTGCAACGAACAAATGCTGGAGTCGGCAATCTTCAGTGTTCCGCCCGAATTAAGCGGGGAAGTGAACATTACCAAGGGTTTCCCCATGCGCAATGCCCCTATCTTTTCTCAAATCAGTAGGCTGTTGAGCACAGAGGCCAAGCGTCAGGCCACGCCCGCCGACATGATAAGCAAAACGCTCGACCTTATAAACACGGAGCGCGATGAACTGCGCGAAAACGGTTTTCCCGAAATCCCCGAGGACACGGACGAATTTACTTGGCACCAGTTGTTGCAGGCAGAATCGCTGTATCAGGCGTTGCAGGTGGTGATGTCCTTCAGCAATCTTTTGGATAATCACCTTCTTTCCGCCAAGATTTCCTTGCCCACGCTGCGCAATCTGCTTTTGCGCCACCTTGGTTCGGTAAGTATCCCATTCCACGGCGAGCCTATCACGGATATTCAGATTATCGGCGTTTTGGAGACGCGCGCCCTTGATTTCGACAATCTGTTACTGCTGAATGTGGAGGAGGGAATCATTCCTCACACCAGTATCGACCGCTCTTTCATTCCCTTTTACATACGTAAAATCTATGGTATGCCCACTTCCGACGAGGATACCGAGATTTACGCCTACAATTTCTTCCGATTGCTGCGCCGAGCCGAGCATATCTCGATTGCTTACAGTGAGGCGCAGAGCGCCGAGGGCCAGAAACAGATGTCGCGCTTTGTGTTGCAGATGCTCACAAGCCCTCAATTCGATTGTCATTGCTATCTTTTGAGCGACAATAACGCGTTGCCCAATCCAGAGAGCGAGCAAGCTATTCACAACAAACTGCTCAGTCGATCTCAGATTAAGACTTACGCCGAAAAGCTCGCGAATGGTGCTGAAAAGCTCGCGAATGGTGCCGCGCCTGCCGCCCTTCCGTCGCCGCAGAGCCCATTTGCTGCTGCTTCTGCCAATAATCCCAAATCGCAGAAGCTGCCCTCGCTATCCCCCTCCGCCATCAACACGTTCATAGCCTGCAAGATGAAATTTTTTATCCGCTATATGCTGGGTATCAACGAGCCGGACAGCGAAGACGTCCTTTTGCAGGCAAACGAATTAGGTTCACTCATTCACGGTGCACTGCAGGCCATCTATGAGGCAATCAAAAATCCCCAAACCGGCGATGTCTCGCCCGCAGATATAAAGGATGTCATCGATAATAAGCACCTCCGCATAAATTTAGACAAGGCCATAAACATTTCTATCGCCAAGATGAACAACGACTACCAGAAATTTCATGGCAAGACCGCCCCCGCCGCCCAATACAGCGCCAAAGACCACCAGATAGAAGTGGCGGTGGCGAAAACGCACGTGGAAAAGGTGTTGAAATACGATGCCGCGAACGGCGGCTTCCGCCTCATCGACACGGAGCGCAACACCTACCTCACTATCAACGTGCCCAATCTCGGTATCAACGTGCCCAATCTAGGAGACCTGCTTATCGGCGGCAGTATAGACCGCCTGGACGTGGTGAATGAAGCCAGAAAGTACGTTTTGCGCGTCATAGACTACAAGACCGGCGGTTATGACAAGAAAAAATTGCGCACAGACAGCATTGCCGACCTCTTTGACCCGCAGAAAACGCAGAGTTATGTTCTCCAGACCTTCATCTATTGTTTAGCTTGTCTGAAAGACACGTCCGCCCCTCCTCAGTCGCCCGCTATCAGTACCCTAATAAAGCGAAATCCGTGGACAGTGTCGCCCCGCTTACTGTTCACGCAAAAGGATTTAAGCAAATTTGAACCGCGCATCCGCATAAACAACTCAGAGGTAACGGATTTCGAAAATCAAATATCCTGCGGCGGTAGTCAGAGCTCCAATTTAGACAGTCAGTCCCCCAGCGGTGGTAGTCAGAACTCCAGCGGCGGTAACCAATCCCCCAGCGGAGTGCAAACGCTTTGCGCCGAGTTTGAGTCGGCGCTCACCGATTTCGTGAAGAAACTCCTCACGGAGACGGAATTTCCCATGACCACGGATGTTAGCAGCAAGTCGCCCTGCGCTTATTGCCCCTACAAATTGCTTTGCGGCCGCACAAATATCAGTGGGTGGTAGAAGTGCGCGAATGGTGTCGTAGAAACAATTATTTGTGCCCTCTAATAAATTGAAACGCGCCACCTTTGACTAACATTTGCGCCTCTCTCCCCCCAAAATATGCCAACAAGGACTTCGGCTACGCTATCAGCCGAAGTCCTTTTGCGTTGGAACGGTAAGCCGCAATGTATGGGCGGCCACTTTTTGTGTCTTATCCTACAAAAACTGTAACCTTTCTCACCATAATTGCGCTTTCCATTGCCACAACAACCTTTTATTTCACTACCACCTTCTTATTATTGTGGATATAGATGCCCTTGCGGGTGGGCTGGGCGTCAAGGCGCTGTCCATCGAGGGTGTACCACTCGTTTGCAGC
>CAZQVW010000179.1:0-5099 GCA_964596865.1 uncultured Bacteroidaceae bacterium | reverse complement strand
AACTAAACAGTACTGTTAACTTATTGTTACAGCACTGTGAACGCAAACTATCTCGCGATTTTTTCGCGTTAGCACGGGGAAATCCGAATTTTGCACGGGAAAAAATAAAATTTGGACGGAGAAAAGGGAAATTTGGACGGAGAAAATGAAAATGTGAACGAGGAAAAGGGAACTGGGAACGGAGAAAAGAGAAATGGGAACGGAGATTTTTGGACGCAAAAGAGCGTTTGGGTGTGAATAGAGGAATATTTAATCAGAAATGGCATTTTGAAGTTGCAAAAAGATGTGGTTACGAAATAAATCCATTAAATTTGCGCTTGAAAATGCGAGAATATACTAAATCCTTGCGTGTAGCAAATAAATCTTGGCGCGTGGGCAAATAAACCTTGCGCGTTTGCAAAACAAAATGAAGCGTTGGCTGTATGCAATGGTGCACCGGCTATGAATAATGGTGTGTCGCCAATGTGGAAAGTTGCATCGCGAATGTGGAAAGTCGTGTCGCCTATATATAATTAAGGTGTGGGCAATACACAAAGTCGCGTAGCCGATGTGAAAAGAAGCGTAGCCAATGTGGAAAGTTGCGTAGCCAATGTGGAAAGTCGTGCCGCCTATATATAATAAGGTGTGGGCAATACACAAAGTCGCGTAGCCGATGTGAAAAGAAGCGTTGCGAATGTGGAGAGTGGCGTTGCCAATGTGGAAAGTCGTGCCGCCTATACATAATAAGGTATGGGCAATGTGAAAAGAGGCGTTGCCTTTTAATTATGGCGCGTTGCTTCGATGTGATAAGTTACTAACAAGTGAGCATCATGTGATAAAGAACATTGTAATCAAGAATATTAATAACCAAAACCCAAACAATCCAGAAATGAAGAAACTTTCAGTACTTATGGTGGCGATGGTGATGTTTATCATCGGTAGCGCCGCTACAAGCAGTAAGACAGGTAAAAGGAGTAACAACCCGGATGAGCAGGCGCTCTATGAATTGGTGGGTCGTATCGCTCCCGAGCACGAAAAGTCGTTTGTTTTTAAGCAGAAGAAGCAGAAGGCAGAGACCTACACCGTGGAGGCCAAAAACGGTAAGGTAACCATCACCGGCACCAACGCCAATACGATGGCTGTGGGCTTGAATTATTATCTTAAATATGTTTGCCACACCACTGTGTCGTGGTTGCGCTCGTCGCCCGTGGTGATGCCTAAGACGCTGCCCGCCACGAAGAGGCTGTCGCAGACGGCGAGAGTGAAAGACCGCTTTTTCCTCAACTATTGCACCTATGGTTACACGATGCCGTGGTTTACTTGGGCCGATTGGGAGAGACTAATCGACTGGATGGCGCTCAATGGTGTGACTATGCCGCTGGCAAACACCGGTATGGAGGAGATTGCCTACCGTGTCTACACCTCGCTGGGCATGAAAGACGAGGAAGTGCGCTCGTTCTTCACCGGTCCGGCTCACCTGCCGTGGCATCGTATGTCGAACATAGACAAATGGCAAGGCCCGTTGCCGCAGAGCTGGCTCAAGGGGCAGTTGGAAATGCAGAAAAAGATTGTGAAGCGCGAAAGAGAGCTGGGTATGACGCCTATCCTGCCCGGATTCTCGGGCCATGTGCCCGGAGCATTGCGCGCCGTGTATCCCAACGCCAAAATCACCAAGCTCCATAACTGGGCCGGCTTCCGCGATGAGCAGGCTTGCTACTTCCTGGATCCGCAAGACTCGCTGTTTAAGGAAATCCAGCACCGCTATATTAAAGAGGTGATTAAGGAGATGGGCACCGACCACATCTATGGCATCGACCCCTTTAATGAGATGAAACTGCCCAGCACCGATCCGGCATACGTGGCTTCGGTGGCGCGCGGAATCTATTCCACCCTCACCGATGTAGACCCCCAGGCCACGTGGCTGCAGATGACTTGGATGTTCTACTACGATAAGGCCACTTGGACGTCCGAGCGCGTGAAGGCTTTCCTCACCGCTGTGCCTAAGGGCAAACTTATCTGCCTTGACTACTGGGGCGAATTTCAAGAGATTTGGCGCCTCACCGATAAATACCACGGTCAGCCGTATATCTGGTGCTATCTTGGTAATTTCGGCGGTAATACCGGTTATAATGCAGAATTTAAGAAGGTTAGAGAGAGAATTGAAGGCACCTTTAAGGAGGGCGGTCAGAATTTTGTGGGTCTTGGCGGTACGCTGGAGGGCTTTGACATCAATCCCGAGATGCACGAATATTTCCTTGAGAAAGCGTGGACAAACTATCCCGATGACGACAAGTTTATCCAAGCCCTGGCCGACCGTCATTGCGGAGCCGTGGACACTACTTACCGCCGTGCTTGGCGCGACCTCAACGACCAGATTATCAATAGCCGCTCCTACGCCGGTGCGCCCAATATGCCCACCGAATATCCGCGCCTGAAGGACGATAATACGCCCTATACCACTTCCGCCAAGATTGCGAACGACAATGTGGTGGCGCTGAATGTGTGGCAGGAGATGCTGGCTGCGAAAAACAACACTAATCCCCTCTATATCTATGATGTTGTAAATCAAGGCCGCGAGGTAGTGGGCACTTATTTCTATTGCATGAGAAACGATTTCTCGCAAGCCTGCTATAACCGCGACCTCCCCTTGGCTCGTCAGAAGGCAAAAGAGATGCTCGCCACATTAGATGATTTTGAGGCTGTGCTGGCCCTCCACGATGATTTCAGTTTCTATAAATGGCTCAACGATGCCCGCTCATGGGGCACTACTCCTGCCGAGAAAGACTATATGGAGGTGAACGCCCGCACGCTGCTCACCACTTGGGGCTTCAAGGGCGCCTCGCTGCGCGATTATGCCAAGCGCGCATGGGCCGGACTGATAAAATCTTTCTATCGCGGACGCTGGGAAATCTTTATCAACCATAGCCTCAATGCTGCAGAGCGCGGAGTGGACGTGGATAAACAAAACCTTAGGGACGACATCATCCAGTTTGAGTGGAATTTCACACAGAAACTGGTAGCTCCTAACCTTTATAAAGAAGCTCCGCAAAAGCCCGCCTCGCCGGTGAATTTCCTGCGCCAGATGTCCAAGAAATACGCCCCGCTCATCCAGCAGCAGGCCGATAAGAACAAGGGCAATGCCGGTCAGGAGAAGCGCGCCGTGGTGAAGCCGCAGGATTATTAGACCGCCATATCCCTAAAAGCCAAATAAAATGAAACACTTGTTGTCAATGTTTGCAGCCTGCGCCTTATTGATGCTGGCAGGATGCTCCTCCTCGCCCGAGGACGGCATCACAAAATCGGGGCTCGACCCTGCAAACTTCAAAACCGACTCCACTGCGCTCTATACCCTGCGCAATAAAAACGGAATGGAGGTCTGCATCACCAATTACGGTGGCCGCATCGTGTCTGTGATGGTGCCGGACAAAAATGATTCGCTCCAAGATGTGGTTTTGGGCTTCGACAGTGTGAAAGACTACCTGCCGGAAAACAATAAGACCGACTTCGGCGCCTCTATTGGCCGCTATGCCAACCGTATTGACCACGGTAGGTTTAAGCTGAACGGCCAGACCTATCAGCTCACCATCAACAACGGGCCTCACTCCCTCCATGGTGGCACCACGGGCTGGCAATACAAAGTGTTTCAGGCCGAGCAGCCGGACAGCGCTACGCTTGTCCTTACGCTCACTTCGCCAGATGGCGACAACGGCTATCCGGGCACGGTTAAGGCCAAGGTGGTTTATCGCCTCACTGATGATAACGCCATCGACATACAGGATACGGCCACTACCGACAAGCCCACCATCGTCAATATGACCAGTCACGCCTATTTCAACCTCAACGGCGATCCCAACATCCCCATTACTGACAATATCCTCTATATCAATGCCAAGCAATACACGCCTGTGGACAGTACGTTCATGACTACGGGCGCTATCGACTTGGTGGCCGGCACTCCGTTCGACTTTAATAGGCCCACGGAGATTGGTCAGCGCATAGAGGACGACAATCAGCAGCTCCATAATGCCAACGGTTACGACCACAACTGGGTGCTGTCCACCGGTGGCAGTATCTCCGTAACGGCCGCCACCGTGGTGTCGCCCCTCACCGGTATCCGCTTGGATGTGTTCACAGACAAGCCCGGACTTCAGGTGTATGTGGGCAATTTCCTCGATGGTTCTGTTATCGGTAAGCGTGGCATCGCTTATCAGAAGCGCACCGCCATCTGCTTGGAGCCGCAGGTGTTTCCCGATTCGCCTAATAAGAAGGATTTGGCCGGTTGGCCCGACCCCACGGTTACGCCAAATAAGCCTTATACCCACCATTTTATCTATAAATTCTCGGTGGAGAAGTAATAAGCGCCTATCCCCGCTCATTTAGGATTGCAAAAATGTAATCTCTATGGGAGCAAAAGGAGTTTATATAGGTATTTAACAATTATTTGGTAACATAAATCCCCCTTTGCCACTCGCAAAAGGGGGATTTTCTGTAACTTTGCACACAATTTACGTGGGTAAATAATGAAGAAGTGGCTGACGATAATTATGCTGTGGGCTTGCGCCGCCTGTCTGTGGGGTAGAAACGCCTCGCAGACCACATTTTCGCGTACCTGCCCGCTTGCAGAAACTTATCAGATGACAGCGGCAGGTCAAGCGGGAGCTCTTGCATACCAATCGTGGCCAAAATCAGACATATCGCGGTTGCTGGCAAACGTGCCCCTGCCTCAAGCCAGTAGTGCAGAGCCTCAATCAGACCAATCGCCTGCGCAGGCTACGCATTCGCTGCCGCGAGACCCACATTCTTCCAGTATCTTACCCGATGATGGCACAAATGGTGAGGCCACGCTCAGCAATTCATCGCTGTTGCTCCAAATTTGCCAATGCAGGCCCGCAAATGGTCCGCTTGGCCTGCATAAAGCCAAGTCTATGGCGCTGCTTTGGATGGGCCACCATGCTACGCTGCAATTACAAAACCGCTGGGGCGAGGAAATATCCTCGCCGGTGAGGATTATGCCGCAAAGCCGGTATTATGTCTACACACTTCGGCGGATGAGATGTTGAAAAGGAATAGGCAATAGTTGCTTTTAGGCGCATCTTGCGGGCCAATGAGCCGCGTATTAT
>CAZQVW010000178.1:0-5111 GCA_964596865.1 uncultured Bacteroidaceae bacterium | reverse complement strand
AGCACTGTAACATTATCTAAACAGTACTGTTAACGCAAACTATCTCGGGATTTTTGGGTGTGAACGCGGTGATAAATCTTCTGAGCCCGTAATAAATAATGTATGTCTCACATTATAATAATGTATGTAGGATACATATAATAACGTATTGGGCGAAAATTTCGGAGCTGCAGAAAAAACTATGAATGTTGGTGCGTATAGATAAAGTAGTGGCGCATATGCTTCTCCCTATATTTGTAGTGAGGGAAAAAGTCTCTTATCAACCTAAAAATGACGTGGTAAAATGATGAATGAAGAGTCAAGAGGGAAAAGTTGTGAGGGTTTGCAAAAAAATATGCGTGAAAAATTTTCTTAATCAAAGAAAAACTACTACCTTTGCACCGCCAAAATCGAAAATGCCTTTGCTATAAGGAAAGAAAAAGGCAAAGAGAAATGGCAGTTGGCCCGTTCGTCTATCGGTTAGGACGAGAGATTTTCATTCTCTAAAGAGCAGTTCGACTCTGCTACGGGCTACCACATCACAACATTCATAGACAAACAAAAGAAACTTAAGCAATAAAATGGCAAATCACAAATCTTGCATGAAGCGTCTGCGCCAGACCAAGGCTCGCACCGAACACAACCGCTATTACGCTAAGACTATGCGCAACGCAGTGCGCCGTCTGCGCGCCCTCACCGATAAGGCTGAGGCCGAAAAGCAACTGCCGGTGGTTCAGAAGATGCTGGACAAATTGGCAAAGACCAATATCATCCACCCCAACAAGGCCGCAAACCTTAAATCCGGTTTGGCTCTTCACGTAAACAGTTTGTCATAACGCAAGAGCCGAAGCATTTGGCATAGTAGCGCTTATTTACATCTGCTATACCGATTTAGCTGACATATTTCTGAGCAAAATAAACCCCGCACGTGGAGGTTGTGAAAATTACAACCTGTATGTGCGGGGTTACAAGCGTATGTTTAGGATATTAATCACTCTTTCCTTTTGATTACCGACCCGCTGGCCTGATGAGTGGCCAAAACCAGCACTTCTGCAATCTGTACGTGAGCGGGAGCGGAGGCGGCATAAAAGCATACATCGCCAATATCATCGCCAGTGAGCGGACGAATGCCGTTGTAGACGTTGTCGGCGCGCTGTTTGTCGCCATGAAAGCGCACAATGGAGAAATTTGTCTCCACCAACCCGGGCTTGATATTGGTAACGCGGATATTAGTGTCTGCCACATCGATGCGCAGGCCGTCAGTGAGGGCTTTCACGGCTGCTTTTGTGGCACAATATACATTGCCACCGGCATAGGCCGCATCGCCTGCCACCGACCCGATATTAATAACGTGACCGCTGTTGCGCTCCACCATTCCGGGCACAATAAGACGCGTCATAGTTAATAGGCCCTTGATGTTGGTGTCTATCATTTCGTCCCAATCCTGGTAATCGCCCTCAAATTCCGGTTCTAATCCGCGAGCCAGCCCTGCATTGTTTATCAATACATCAATATTGTGCCATTCATCGGGAATGCTCTCCACGGCTGCGCGGGCGGCCTCCCGATTACGCACATCAAAAACGAGGGGCAACACTCGCGCGCCCTCCTGCTCAATTTCTTTTAGCACCGGCGCGAGTTTGGCCTCGCTGCGACCGGTGAGAATGAGGTCGTAACCCCCTTGGGCAAAGCGGCGGGCGCACCCCAAACCTATACCACTGGTGGCGCCCGTAATCAAAGCAATCTTTTTTGTCATAACATTATTATATTATTGGTTGCGCTCACAAAATTATAAAAACATATCGGGACGAGCGCACTTTTGCCGCCAAAACTTTTTAGAACTAAAAGTGTGGGTGTTCTTTCCCCGCGCAGAACAAATTTGGCATTATTCCGCGCTCGTTAAGGCGGAATATGATGATTTAGTATTGTGCTTTTTTGAAAACCAACAAAAAAGTAGTAATTTTGTGGTTTCATAGAGCAAAACGCTCTTTTCACTATTACAAGAACCTATACAATAACCTTAATCATGAGCGAGGCTATTTCCATTCAAGAACTAAAAGACGTGGTGGTATTGTTTGCGGGCGACAGCGGCGACGGTATGCAGCTGGCCGGCAATATTTTTTCCACCATCTCCGCCACGGCGGGCAATAGTATCAGTACGTTCCCAAATTATCCTGCCGACATCCGTGCTCCGCAGGGCAGTTTGACGGGCGTCAGCGGTTTCCAAGTGCATATTGGCGCCGGAAAAGTATATACTCCTGGCGATAAATGCGATGTGCTGGTGGCTATGAACGCCGCCGCACTGAAGACCCAATATAAGCACGCCAAAAAAGACGCCACCATCATCATCGACACGGACAGCTTCAAGTCCGGCGACCTAAAGAAAGCCGCCTTTCAATCTCAGGACTACCTCGGCGAGATGAATATCGACCCCGACCGCGTTATTGCTTGTCCGCTCACCCAAATGGTGAAGGACGCACTCAAAGATAGCGGTCTGGACAACAAAACTGTCCTCAAGTGCCGCAATATGTTTGCGCTGGGATTGGTGTGCTGGCTGTTTGACCGCGATTTGCCCACCGCCTTCAATTTCCTTCGCGAGAAATTCCAAAAGAAGCCCGCTTTGGCCGAGGCTAATATCCGCGTAATACAAGCAGGATACGACTATGGGCAAAACACTCACTCTTCTGCCATGAACGTGCGCCGCATTGAGAGCAAGGAAAAAGTGCCCGGCCGCTACATGGACATCACTGGCAACAAGGCTACCGCCTACGGGCTGATTGCCGCCGCCGAAAAAGCGGGGCTTCGCTTGTATTTAGGTTCTTATCCCATCACTCCCGCCACCGACATCCTCCACGAATTGGCAAAACACAAGTCTTTGGGAGTAACCACTGTGCAATGTGAAGACGAGATTGCGGGATGCTCCTCGGCCTTAGGCGCCAGTTTTGCAGGAGCATTGGGAGTAACCTCCACTTCCGGCCCGGGCATCTGTCTGAAATCGGAAGCAATGAACCTTGCCGTCATCATGGAGCTCCCATTGGTGGTTATTGATGTGCAGCGCGGCGGCCCCGCCACGGGATTGCCCACCAAATCCGAGCAGACCGACTTGTTGCAGGCGCTGTTTGGGCGCAACGGCGAGAGTCCGATGCCAGTAATCGCGGCTATCTCGCCCACCGACTGCTTTGACGCCGCCTATCAAGCCTGCAAAATCGCTCTGGAGCACATGACGCCCGTGGTATTGATGACCGATGCCTATATTGCTAACGGCAGTGGCGCTTTCCGCTTGCCGGAATTAGATAAATACCCCGAGATTAAGCCGCCCTACGTGCCGGAGAGCCTGCTGGGCACTTGGGCTCCCTACCTGCGAAACGAACAGGGCGTGCGCTATTGGGCAGTGCCAGGCCGCAAAGGGTTTGAGCACATTCTGGGTGGATTGGAGAAAGACAGTCAGACGGGCGCTATCTCCACCGACCCCGAAAATCACAACCTAATGACCCACCTGCGCCAGGCTAAGATAGATCGTATCGATGTGCCGGACGTGGAAGTGCTGGGCGATAAAGACGATGCCGACTTATTGATTGTGGGCTTCGGCGGCACCTACGGCCATCTCCACGCAGCGATGGATGAACTGCGTGAGCAAGGCCGCAAGGTAGCTCTTGCCCACTTCAAATACATCAATCCGCTACCCCAGAACACCGAGGAAGTGCTTCGCCGCTATCCCCGCGTGGTGGTGGCCGAGCAAAATATGGGTCAGTTCGCTGCGTTCCTTAGAATGAAAGTGGACGGATTTGTTCCCTACCAGTTCAACGAGGTGAAAGGCCAGCCCTTTGAGGTAAAAGACCTTGTGGAGGCTTTTCTCAATATTCTTAATAAATAATTTTCACGCACACATTATGGCACAGACAATCATAGACAATCCTTCCGCAACCGAGAGCGTGCAATATTCCGCAGCGGACTTTAAGAAAGGGCAGCCGCGTTGGTGTCCGGGCTGCGGCGACCATTTTTTCTTGGCTTCATTTCATAAGGCTTTGGCCGAGATAGGCGTGCCGCCCGAGAAGACGGCCGTCATCAGTGGTATCGGGTGCTCCAGTCGCCTGCCGCATTATATGGCCACCTACGGCATGAACACTATCCACGGTCGCGCCGCCGCCATTGCCACCGGTTGCAAGGTGAGCAACCCCGATTTGGAGGTTTGGCAAGTGAGCGGTGATGGCGATGGCCTCGCTATTGGCGGTAATCACTTTATTCACGCCAATCGCCGCAATATCAACATCAATATAATCCTACTTAACAACCGCATCTACGGCCTCACCAAGGGTCAGTACTCGCCCACATCGCCCAGAGGCTTCGTGAGCAAGTCGTCACCCTACGGCACAGTGGAAGACCCCTTCCGTCCCGCCGAATTATGCTTCGGTGCTCGCGGCCATTTCTTCGCTCGCGCCGTGGCCAGCGACAGTCAAGGCACGATAGAAATCCTCAAAGCAGCCCAAGCCCACAAAGGCACTGCCGTATGTGAGATTCTGCAAAACTGCGTCATCTTTAACAACGGCGCCTACGACCCGGTATATTCCCGCGAGGGCCGCGCCAAAAACGCCATCTACCTCCGCCAAGGCGAACCGATGATTTTTGGCGAGAACAACGAGTATGGCCTGATGCAAGACGGCTTCGGCATCAAGGTGGTAAAGCTGGGCGAGAATGGCATCACGGAGAAAGACCTGCTTATTCACGATGCCCACTGCCAGGACAACACGTTGCAACTGAAATTAGCCATGATGGAGGGTCCCGACTTCCCCATAGCGCTCGGCGTAATCCGCGATGTGCCTGCCCCCACCTACGATGACAGTGTTAATCAGCAGATTGAGGACGTGAAAGCCAAGAAGCCCTACCATAACTTCCAAGAACTTCTGGAAACCAATGACATCTGGGAAATAAAATAACCGGTGCAATAGGAATGCACCCACCCCTTGCGGGCTCTTTGTCTGAACAACAGACAAAGAGCCCGTTTTTTTGTTTGCGGAAAGGGGACAATAAGTTCGTTTAGCTGCGTCCGAGTGTATTTATCTTCGCGATACACTCTTTTTTCTTCGTAGAAATCTACGCAAATAACCACTTGCGGCGCAAAATGCCCCCAATTCCGC
>CAZQVW010000177.1:0-5114 GCA_964596865.1 uncultured Bacteroidaceae bacterium | reverse complement strand
AAGTGGTTGTCAAAGAAAAGGATTAGTCGGTACGCACCAAAGCAAGCGTTGCAGGAGGGGCCGAATAAGGAGACTACAGAAAAAAAGAAATTGGTGAAGACTCGCAAAATGGGCGGCGGCAACAATTGTCTATCCGTAAAAACGGAATATTGGGGCAACTAAGCCAAGATTATTCCGGAATAGATGCGGCCGGAATTGATACCAAGACGGCGAGCGGAGAAGAAATCGTTGGGGTGAAAGTAGGTGCAGATGCCGGAGACGGTGATGTTGGCATCGAGGAGACCAACGGAAAGCAGTTGTAGGCGGTTGCATTGCCAGAGATCGATGTGCCAACGGTTGTTGATGCGGCAAGCAATTTGCGGCATCGGGAAATTTTCGGCACTAAACGCATCATAGACCTCATCGCCAACCTCGAAAGCCTCCTTACTGATGGAAGGACCAATGACAGCCAAAATGTCTGCGGGGGAAGACGCGTATTCCGCAATCATTTTCTCAACAGCTGTTTGGGCAATGCGCTTAACGGTGCCGCGCCAACCGGCATGGACAGCGCCAACAACGTTCTTTTCTTTGTCGTATAGCAGGATTGGGACACAGTCGGCGGTGGAGACACCAACGCAAAGACCTCTAACATTTGTAAGCAATGCATCGATGCCTTCTAAACGCGTGGCTCGCTCTGTTTCGTTGAGAGAAAGGAAATCGCTGCGGAGCACCTCTACGCGCTTATCGTGCACCTGATGGGGAAGGACGATACGCGCTTCATCAATCCCAAGTGAGGCAGATAATAGGGCGCGATTGCGCTCAACATTTTCTAAATCATCACCGCAAAAAGGGTTGATATTCAGCGAAGAATAGTTGCCACAACTAACGCCAAGCCCCTGACGGCGAGTGGAAAAAGCCACGACATGATTTCCCATATTATAAGGGAGAAGATGACGCATATTGTGAATATCATTAACAAGCATTTGGCGGTTTGAGACAAGTATAACGTGAGAATATAGCGGGAGCACGTGATTACCAAGCCCCCTATCCTACTCTATATATATAACGTCATCGGCGACATCGGCATCAGATTCATCATTACCGTCATTATCAGAAGCAGAATCTTCATCGTCCCAACCCGCAAAATCCGCTGCGATGGATTTTACGTCAATATCTTTGTGGGCAATATCATGGGATACGCCGGAGATTGCAGCCAGTTTATTGCTCTCACTATTGAGTTCACGCCAGATAACGTTTTTCAATTCCTCCAGCCCCATGCCCGTGGCGGCAGAGATGAAAACCACCGGCACATCTTCAGGCAAATCTTGGCGGAGCAAGGAAATCAGTTCATCGTCAATAAGATCGCATTTTGTAACGGCCAGAATGCGCTGCTTGTCAAGAATCTCGGGATTATACTTGCGCAGCTCGTTAAGCAAGACCTCATAGGAATCCTTGATTCTGTTGGCTTCGCAATCCACAAGGAACAGTAGTAGCGAATTTCTTTCGATATGCCGAAGGAAGCGGAGGCCAATGCCCTTTCCTTCACTTGCCCCTTCAATAATTCCGGGTATGTCGGCCATTACAAACGACTTACCATCGTGGTAGGACACAATTCCGAGCGAAGGCTCCAGCGTGGTAAAGGGATAATTGGCTATCTTGGGGCGCGCAGAAGAGAGGGCACTTAGGAGAGTGCTCTTTCCGGCATTGGGGAACCCCACCAACCCCACATCGGCCAAAAGTTTTAATTGGAGGATGACATTCATTTCCTGCATTGGGCCACCAGGCTGTGCATAGCGCGGGGCCTTGTTGGTGGCAGTGGCGAACTCTTTATTGCCCAGCCCACCTTTGCCGCCGCGAAGCAGCATAACCGTTTGTCCATCCTCCACCACATCACACAGATACTCGCCGGTATCAGCATTGTATGCCACCGTGCCACACGGCACCTCGATATACTTGTCTTCTCCCTGTGCACCTGTGGAACAGCAGTCGCCACCGTTACCGCCATTGCCTGCATAGATATGGCGCTCATAGCGGAGGTGGAGGAGAGTCCAGTAATTATGGTTGCCGCGCAGATAGATATGGCCGCCACGCCCGCCATTGCCACCATCAGGGCCACCATTGGGCTGATATTTGGCGCGATGGAGGTGCATGCTGCCCTTGCCGCCTTTGCCGGAGCGACATTGTATCTTCACGTAGTCTACAAAATTAGATTCCATAGGCCGATAGCTATTGATGACACACAAAAAAGCCTAAGCCGGATAGGGGGTATATAGCCGGCTTAGGTTTTATCTGAAAATAATTATTATGCGTTTGCAGCGTCAATGACTTTATAGATGGCGTTAAGCATCTGCTCCTTAGAAGGATTCTCCCTCCAAAGGAAAGAATTGCGGATGCCTTCTTTCTCAAACCATTTGGTGAGCGGAGCCGTCTGGGTATGATAGACATTAAAGCGCTTCTTGATGGTTTCCTCGTTGTCATCGGCACGCCCCTGCTCCTTAGCGCGATTAAGCAAGCGCTCCATAAGGACATCTTCGTCTACAATCAATTCTATCATAAGGCCCAATTCGTGCTTGCGCTCGGCCAGCATTTTCTTAAGAGCCTCTGCCTGGGCAATAGTGCGGGGGAAGCCATCGAAGATGACACCCTTACCTTCGGGTTGCTCATCGTACACTCTGGCGAGGATGTCAATCATAAGCTCATCGGGGATAAGCTGGCCTTTGTCTATGTAATCTTTTGCAATACGACCCAGCTCTGTGCCGTCCTTAATCTCTTGGCGAAGCACATCGCCGGTGGAGATATGGCTCATGCCATAATGCTTTACAAGTTCGTCGCTGTACGTGCCCTTACCACAGCCGGGGGCACCAAAGATGATGATGTTTTTCATTAAGATTTATAAGCTATTAGATTATTCTTTTACATAAATGGCGGGCAGATTGCGATAGAGGCCATCGTAGTCCAACCCGTAGCCCACAATAAAGGCATCGGGGATTTCAAAGCAACTGTAATCCACCTTTACATTGTGGCACAGGCGGCTACGCTTCACAAACAGCGAGGCCACCTCCAGAGTTTTGGGATTATATTGCTCCAGTTTTTTGAGGAGATAGCTCATAGTGAGACCGGTGTCCACAATATCTTCCACCACAATCACCCTGCGGCCCTCCAAGTGGGTGAAATCCATGCCGGGATAGGTCTTCACCTTTCCGGTGGAGTCTGAACCACTATACGAAGAAATCCTAAGGAACTCCACTTCGCACAACCCTTCGTAATGCCTCATCAAATCACTGGCGAAAACAAACGCACCTTTTAGAATGCACAAGAAGATTGGCTTATCGGCGTTGCCCATATTCGATTTAATCTGGGCAGCCAACTGGGAAATCTTGTCATCTATTTCCTGCGCACTAATTAGTCGGCGAAAGTTCACGCCCTCAAGGGAGATGGCCTCTGGATCTTTCATTATGGAGTCCTTAAAAGAGTTTATTTGCCGCCTTAAAACAAGGCTGTAGGCTTTTTGGGAAATCATATTCGGCAAAACACGTGGCAGAGAGCGCACTTATTGCCTCATTTTATTGGATTACGTGGCAAAGTTAATATTTTTTGTGTTAATTAGCTGAAAGAAACGGCCTTTTTATTGATTACCGGCATCAACAGAGCCTCAAGAAAGTGGTATAAGCGCCAGCAAACTACGTTTTTGGCAACTTCACTAAATAATATCACGGCTAAAGAGCGATGCCATATCACCACAGAATAAGAACGGAAGAAAAGAGAAGGAGAATAGACGAAAAGACGAAAATTCCTCCCCATGACAAGATTGTTTCACACTTGATTTCTCGCGCAAGCAAAGGCGCAAAAATCATTTTGAATCAAAAGCTTATATCGTGGAAAAAGCAGGAAACGAGTAAAGGAAGCGTTTCTGCCACCAATCGCCGTATTCAGCTGTATTTCAATAGATAATAAAAACCAAAAGTTCTTTCGCTATGATTTTGAAACAATGCCAAACAGCGCCCAAGAGAGACCGAACAAAAAAATTTTCCGTCATATTTTCTTAACAAATAATGAGTTATCCAACCTCGCATAACTTGTAATGAAAAATTGCCGGCGAAATGCTTGGGCTTTTGGCTGGGAAAAACTAACTTTGCAGACAATTAAGGCCAACAGCGCCCCAAAGAGCGGCTTCACAATTGCCCTATTCATCAGATGCAACGTTTAGAATCACATATTGAAAATCTTCTGCTCAACCACGAGTGTGTCATTATTCCTGGCGTAGGAGGTTTTGTAACCAGATACGAGGAACCGTTTTTCTCTGACGACAAGACAGAGATTTTCCCTCCGTATAGGTCGGTAAGTTTCAATTCCCAATTGCGGGAGAATGATGGCTTGCTGACCCAAAGCTACATGACTGCCTATGATACCAACTATCCCAAGGCGCTATCGCTGGTAGACAAAGACGTGAGGGCACTGATAGACAAAATCGATACGGAAGGGGAATGCCATATCGGTTCAATAGGCACTTTACAATCCACCCAGAACAGGGCACTGCTGTTTACTCCGGACAGCGAGGGCAGCTTTTACTCTAAAGAACTGTATGGACTTGGCCAGTGCCAGCTTGCGAAAGAAGACTCCGAGACAGAGCAAGAGAATGTGAGCGTGGCTATAGACGATTCCACAACAAATTCTGCTTCTCCCATAAGTGTGGTTAGCGTAAACAAAGAAAACGCCACCGCTAACACCCCCGACATAGCCAAAGCTCACACACATTATATTATTCGCATCAGCAAAAGTGCCGTACGCAACACTGCGGTCACCGTTGCTGCAGCAATGCTTTATTTTATCTTTGCTATTGCGCCTTCCGGCTCTCCATTGGTAAGCCCCAACGTGAGGGAAGCCGCAGTTATCTCCACTTCCATAAAGGAAACGTCCAAACCGCAGCCCAAACTAAAGAAAAGCGACAACGCACCCTTAGCTAAAGCCGGCAAAGTGGCAAACACGACTGCACCGACCCAGCAAAAATCTGTTGCAGAAGCCAATGAAGCGCAAAAAAACACAGTTTCTTCGCAGTCTGCATCAGCAATGACTGGCACCTCCGCAGAGGAATCCAGTGCCGTATCAACTAAATCCGGCATCGCAACAACAAAGGC
>CAZQVW010000176.1:0-5186 GCA_964596865.1 uncultured Bacteroidaceae bacterium | reverse complement strand
CAATAACTAAACAGTACTGTTTAGTTATTGTTACAGCACTGTGAACGCAAACTAAGTGGGCAAAAAATCGCTGCAAGTGGGGAAAGCGGGGGATAAGCGCGAGAAACAATCGCGTTAAGATGGATAAAATGGGCGGAATGGGCAGGATGGGCAGAATGAGCAGGATGGGCGGAATGAGCAGAATGTGCAGGATAGGCAGGATGGGTAAGGTGGGTGTGGGTATTGGCGCGGTCTATAATTTCAGGCGGAGCTGAACGGTGAGGTCTTGGAGGGTGGAGCCGTGATAAAGGCGAAGGCCGGTGCCAATGGTGGAACGGTTGGTGTAGTGGGTGATGGAGTATTTCGCACCGAGGGAGAAAGGGCCGAGGGCAAGTACGGACGAGAGGGCAAGGCGCAGTCCGTGGTAGTAGCACGAGGGCATGGAGAAAGCATAAAGCAGTCCGGGCTCGTAGAGGCGGAGGGCTTCGGCGTAAGCATCGGTGCGAAACAGTGCGGCCGCGGCGTTTATCTGGACGGTGGTGCGGCGCTTGTTCTCTTTCATAAATAAGGAGGAGGATGATGTTGGGGCGTCGGTGGAAGATGACGTAGGTGTGGCCGTGGTGGACGATGAGGCCGAGGCGGGCGACGAGGGTGTGCCGGCGATTGACGAGGGCGTGTCGGCTGAATGACTAACTTTTCGCGCGGAGGAAAGGGGGATTACCATTGCGGCGCGCTGGGATAGCATCCAGCCCTTGTGCCACGACTGGTTGGGCTCGCTTAGGAAAGTGAGGTCGGCGGCGGAGGTCATAGTGATAGGGCCGGTGAGGTAGCGGGCCTGCGCTTTCATAGAGTGTTGCACACGCTTGCCCAAGTGTTTCACACTGTCGTCCTGCCCTCTAACTTTCAGTTTGTAGCGAAGGTAATACTCTGTGTGGCGATAAGGATTGTAGGTTAATTGCGCGTAGGCGGAAAGGCGGTTGCTGGGGTGAGAACAGCGGTAGAGCGGGGCGGCGTGGTGAGAGAAATCCGCCCATAGGCGGAGAAGCCATTCGTCCTGCGGGCGCCATGCCGCGCCGAGAAGAATGCCGTGCTCGTTTTGGAGGAGCGAGGCTGCGCGAAAGCTCTGTCCCTGCGGCGAGAGATAGCGCGCGGAATAATAGCGGTGGACAAGGTTCAGTTTAAGGCGATGGGAGGGCGCGTACTGCCAGCGGTCTTGCACGGAGAAAGCTCCGGCCTTGTCCATGGCCAGTTCGCCCTGCGCCGACAATGGGCCTACGCGCCCCGAATAGGCCAGACTGTAGTTGAAGAACGTGCTGCCGCGATAATAATGGCGGCGGTAAAGGGCGGTGGGGCGGATATATGCCTTGGAATAATGCGTGTAAGCGCCCTGGAGGGAGAGGCGTAGCTTTCCGAAATCGTATCCCACCTGTGCGCCGCCCTGCATAGCGGCCAGGTTGTGGCGCTTGCTCATCTCGGAGTGGGTGCGATGGTAGCCATTGGTGATGATGGTGGTAACGCTGTCGTTTTTGATGGTGGCATCGAGGTCGCGGTAGGAGATGAACGCGCGCCCTGTCCACCGACCCATGCCAATCTCTATTGCGCCGCCGCGCAAAAAGAGCGCTTCGGAGGTGGAGGAATGCGGCGTGAGGCCCTCTTGCCGCGGGCGATAGGAGAGGGAGAGACTATTGGCGTCGGGCGAAGAGGCGCCCACCACCAATCCCAATGCCATCTGCATCTTGTAATCGCCCACCACCCAGCGTTTCACGCCGCGGGCGCTGCGCCTGCCCGTGAGAAAGAGCGAATAGGAATCAAGAAACGGGTTCTTGCCCTCAAGCATCGGTTCGCCCTCACTTTTAGCGGAAGTGATGCCCCAGCGCAATGTGTTGGCCCACTCGCCGCGATAGCGCAAGGCCACCCTTAGGCGATTGCCCAAATACTGGAGATTGGGATTGGCCGCCAGCTCACTTTTCTTATGCGAACGAAAGCCCTCGCGCTTCTCTACGGGGCCGCCTACGGTGAGATAGGTCGGTGGAGATACCGCTTGGGGGAGCATCGCGCCAAGCTCCGCCCGCGCCGGTGTCGCCTTTGTTCCCCTTTTTATGCTTATGGGCGGAGGCATTGGAGAAAGAGCGAGGCTCCGCGGCGTAGGTGCCGCAATAAAAGAAAAGCATCATATAGGTGCGCTCGCGCCGCCCCAGATTGCTGACGAACGCCAATTCGCCCATACTGAGCATCCCGTGCATCTTCCTTACCTTATTATATATAGAGTCGGCCTGCGCGCGGGTGAGAAAGGGCATTTTCAATAGGTCGGCGCGAGTGGCGGCGTTGAGGTTGAGCGGATTGCGGTGCATCTCCAAAAGCTCCTCCTGCTCGCCCAAGATGTCCTCGGCATCATCGCCCTCCAGATATTCATCGGCAAACTGCGCCCATAGGTCGCCCTCGTCCGCATCGATGGACACGCTATCTACGCGTTCGCCCTCGCAGTATGGAGCACTGTTTGCGGCCATTCCCAAACAGGGAAGCCATTGCAAACAGCTCAATGCTGCGAGGGCGAAAATGATGGAGCGGATTCTATTCACAATGCAGGGGCGGCTATTCTTTGAGCCTGCGGAAAAGGTCTTTATATACACGTAATGTATTGATTGAGCCGGTAGGGGCGAGTTTTATACTCGCCCGCGAAATGATGCGGCAATTTTATGTAATTCATTTAATTAATGGCCTCGGCAATTTGCGGGCGAGTATGAAACTCGCCCCTACGCAGGCCTCGCACAGCGCGCTTTAATATGCGGTATTGTTACAAAAGTCGGATGCTTTCAGTAGCCTTCTACTCCTCCACGGGATTGGGAGTGTCCCACGTGGCGTGAGGACATAGCGCCCAGTCGCCCGTGAGATTGGGGATGCGGGCGTAACTGGCGCCCACGGGGTGGCCCACCAATTCCAATTCTTCCTGACTGTCAAAGGAGTCTACGATGTTGCCCTCGGGGTCGAGCAATTCAATGATGGCCACCTTTTTGTTGGGCACGCGGGCGCGCAGATCTTCCTCGTTCACGGTGATGATGGCGCCCGGGAGGAGCAGGGTGTCGGGGAATTTATAGAGTGTCTTGTCGATGCCGTTCTCGTCCATCTTGGTGAGCTTGTAATTGCGCAGGTTGATGGCGGTGTGGGTGGGGTTGCCCACCTCAATCCATTCCAATCCGTCGGCGTCTTTGCCGCAGATTTCGTTTAATACGGGTTGGGCCTGATGATGGTGGGAGCACGCGCTAAATATGGCGATAGTAGCCAGCATTGCTGCTCCATGGAGGGGGAAAAGCGGGTGTTTCATAGTATGGGAAAATGATAAGGGTTAATCTATTCTTATTTTTGTGTTATTGACGATGTATATGCCGGTGGCAGGGAGAGGGAGAGCTCGCCATTTATGCGCGTGGCCATGATGAGAGAGCCATCGGTGGCGTAGATTTTCACGGGCGTATTTTTGCCTTTGAGTGAGAGCCGTCTGTATGCCATGCTTTCATAGTGGTGCTTGATGCCGCTAAGGGCGCTTTCCACGCAATAGGGCACAAGAATATCCTGATAACCGCTGGTAGGCAGGGCGTCGTAATATGAATTGGGCCCTTGGAAATCCCAAATTCCGTTGAGGTTGAGCCATTCTGCCCTCACCATCTGCGGCCGCGGATATTCGGGCAGGGCGTTGGTGGGGCTCACGTCTTTTGCAAACGGCGATTGGATGCTAACGCTCTTCATTGCCCAATCGGCTTTCGCGCCAAGGGGCAATAACAGTGCCACCGCAACCAGTGCTGTCATTCCTTTCTTGATTAGTGTGCAATTCATAATGTATGATAGCCTTTATTGGGTTGTTAGGTGTGGGATTTTTCCTATCAAACGTGAGTGTGGAATTGACAATCTTGCCGTATATCCCTTGTTTACAAGGGATGGCGTGGCTCATTTGCGGGCAAAGATAATAAATTTTTGCGGATGTGTTGCTTTTGGGCATCCTAAAATCGAATTTTCTTTGCGTAACCGAAATATTTATTTGTGCAACCACTCCTATTATCAGCAATTTGTAAGGCCATGCGCCTCTGAAAGCCCCAAAAGCATTATTTGTGACTGTTTTTTGTGGCAAATAGAAATGAAAATATTACTTTTGAAGTCGAATTTTGGACAATCGCGTCAGCGTTGCCCACTTTTTGAGAATTATGTTTGCCCAGTATGGCGCTTTGCGCACGGCAATAATTCCCCTTTGCTTATCACTATTCAAAATATATATAAATCCTTTTCACAATGAGCAACCAAACAAAACGCTTTTTCTTGCCCGAGAGCGAGATACCCACCCATTGGTATAACATTCAGGCCGACATGGTGAACAAACCTTTGCCCATGCTGAATCCTTCCACCCACCAGCCCCTGAAAGCCGAGGACCTCTTCCCCATTTTTGCCGAAGAACTTAGCAAACAGGAGGTGAACCAAACCGATCCGTGGATTCATATTCCTGAACCAGTGAGAGATATGTACAAATACTACCGCTCCACGCCGTTGGTGCGCGCCTACGGTTTGGAGAAAGCGTTAGACACGCCTGCCCATATCTATTTCAAAAACGAAAGCGTGAGCCCCGTGGGGTCGCATAAGCTCAATTCTGCCCTCGCCCAGGCCTTTTATTGCAAAACGCAGGGCATCACCCACGTTACCACCGAGACCGGTGCCGGACAGTGGGGCGCAGCTCTCTCCTACGCGGCCTCCGTCTTTGGATTGACGGCAGTGGTCTATCAAGTGAAGGTATCCTACCTCCAAAAGCCATACCGCCGCTTTATCATGGAGACCTATGGCGCCGAGGTACACCCCTCGCCATCCGATAATACGCAGGTGGGCCGCGACATCCTCGCTCACGACCCCGATAATATGGGCTCGTTGGGCACAGCTATCTCCGAAGCTCTGGAACGTGCCCTCCATACCGACAATTGCCGCTACGTACTCGGCTCGGTGCTCAATCACGTATCGCTACATCAGACTGTCATTGGTCTGGAGGCCGAAAAGCAGATGGAGATGGCGGGCGAATATCCCGACATCGTGATTGCCTGCTTTGGCGGCGGCAGCAACTTTGGCGGCGTGGCGTTCCCGTTCCTGCGCCATAATATCAAGGACGGCAAAAAGACGCGCTTCATCGCTGCCGAGCCCAGTTGCTGCCCCAAGCTCACGCGCGGCGTCTTCCAATA
>CAZQVW010000175.1:0-5322 GCA_964596865.1 uncultured Bacteroidaceae bacterium | reverse complement strand
CGGTTGCTTTCATTCAAATTAAACATCGCGTTTTTTGAACGCAAAGTTCGCAATTTAATAAGCCATACAAAAGTCGGCCTATTTCGGACGGATACTATAAATCAGATAGTAGCAACAAAAAAGCCTGAAAGTTTTGTCTTTCAGGCTTTTTTGTTGGGCGGCGTGGCGCTTTGGGGGGAATAAAAGGGTTCTTTTTAGGCAGAATGGGCAATCTATGAATAGGCAAAATAGACTTTTATAGGCACTTTAGGCATTTATAGGCTGAAAAATGACTAACCACTCTAATCTATCACCTCGCTTTCTACTCTATTCTACTAACCACTCTAATCTATCATCTCGCTTTCTACTCTATTCTACTGTCTACTCTATTCTACAAACTACTCGTGCTTGATAATTTCTGCCCCTTTCAGTAGTGCTTGCTCGTTCATCGGGATAAGATTGTGATGGCGGGCGGGAAGAGTCTTAAATAATGCGGTCTTGATATTTTCGATGGTTACCATCGGTTTTACTTTCACCAATCCGCCGAGTATGAGCATGTTAAAGGCCTTGGCATTGTGCATTTCGGCAGCAGCCTCCACAGCCTCGATGCTATATATGTGGAGATTATCTTGTTTGGGAGGAGCGATGATGCCCGCAGGGTCGTAGATGAGTGTGCCGCCGGGCTTTATTGCCGGCATGAAACGCTCGATAGAGGGCTGATTGAGCAGAATGGCGATGGAATAGTGGCTCACGATGGGCGAGGGGATTTTGTGATCGGAAAGGATGACGGTGCAATTGGCTGTGCCGCCACGCTGCTCCGGCCCGTAGGCTGGAAGCCATGTTACCTCCTTGCCCTCCATCATTGCGGCGTATGCCAACAGTTTGCCCATCGAGAGCACCCCTTGTCCTCCAAAACCGGAGATAATTATTTCTTCTTTCATTTTGTGCTTTTGGTTTGGAATGTTGATTTACACGTCTTTCAAATCGCCGATGTGATAGTAATTAAATAGATTTTCCTCCATCCATTTGTTGGCCTGGACGGGAGTGGTTTTCCAACCGGAGGAACAGGTGCTCACTATCTCTACCAGATTTGAGCCCTTGCCCTCCATACTGTTTTGGAAGGCGTGGCGAATGGCTTTCTTGGCTTTGCGGATGGCTGCGGGAGTGTGCACACTCTGGCGACTGACAAAGGCAGTACCCTCTAAATTGACAGCGAGGTCGGTGATGTTGAGCGGATAGCCATGGAGATTGACATCGCGGCCATAGGGACAGGTGGATGTTTTCATGCCCACGAGGGTGGTGGGCGCCATCTGACCACCGGTCATTCCGTAGATGGCATTATTGATAAAAATCATAGTAATTTTCTCCGCGCGATTGAGGGCATGGATTGTTTCGCAAGCACCGATGCACGCTAAATCGCCATCGCCTTGATAGGTGAAGACCAAGCGGTCTGGCCAAAGGCGCTTGCATGCCGTAGCCACGGCGGGCGCCCTTCCGTGGGCGGCTTCCTGCCAGTCTATGTCAAGATAGCGGTACGCAAATACGGCGCATCCCACCGGACAAATGCCAATGGTCTTTTCCTCCATTTGCATTTCCTCTATCACTTCGGCCACCAACTTATGCACCACGCCATGGGAACACCCCGGGCAATAATGCATTGGTGTATCGTTCATAAGATTTGGCTTTCCGGCTACAAGGTGTTCCGGTTGTATGAGTTCTTGTAATGTCATTGCTGTATGAATTTTGCAAATGCTATTATATAAATAATGTGTTGCCTGCGTGGGCAGAACAGACAATATTATATAATAATGTTATGGCTGTATGTGTTGCCTTTCTCTGGGTGAGGGTTTATGAGTGAGGCGTATCATCACTTCCGCCGTCTTCACTATTACGGCTATTGAGCCGGTAATAAACAGTGCTATGCGCCCTTCTTGTGTGGGCCAAGCAAAATATATCACAATTGTGGCCGTGGCCAAAAGTATGAAGATGGTATTGAGCCAGTTGCGCAACTTCAGTTTGTATGGTCTCGGCTTTAATGGTTGATGCTGTGGCGATGTGGGTTGCGATTGTGGAGTTTCTTTATTTATCATCGATGTTTTGTGATTTGTTGGGAAGATTATTCGGGGTTTACTTTTGGTTTTAGATTTCGCAGACGAAGTAGGAAATCCGGATTGTTCAGAATAATCGTCTTAAATTAATTGTTAGAAAATAGTTGATTGCGAACGGCTTCGATTACTTCAGAGGGGTCTGGCACCAGACCGCCCATCAGTCCGTAATGGACACACGGAATCTTGCACTCTACGGCCAACCTTACATCGCGCACCATTTGTCCGGCATTCAGTTCGCATACCATAATCTTCTTGGCGCTCTTGGCGGCTTGTTGCAGTTCTTTTTCGGGAAACGGCCAAAGAGTGATTGGGCGGAAAAGGCCTACCTTTTTGCCCTCGGCGCGAAGTTCGTGCATCACCTCTTCGCAAATTCTGGACATACATCCGAAAGCCACCAACACATATTCCGCATCTTCGCATTGCTGGCTCTCTGCCCGTGTCTCCTGCGCCTCTATCTGCCGATACTTTTGCTGCATCTGCCTATTGCGCTGATCCATAAGATGAGGGTCAGACTCCAAAGACGTCATGATGTTTGGCTTGCGGTTATGCAGGTGGATTCCGTTTGTGGCCCAGGGGCATTCTTTATAAATCTCGTCCTCTGTGCGGCGCGGCTTGGGTTGCGGCAGTCTCACCCTTTCCATCATTTGGCCAATCACACCGTCAGAAAGCATGATTACGGGAGTGCGCCAACGGAAAGCTAATTGGAATGACAGCTCCACCATATCCGCCATTTCCTGCACGGAGTTTGGCGCCAACACGATGAGATTATAATCGCCATTGCCGCCGCCCACTGTGGCTTGGAGGTAATCGCCCTGCGAAGGCTGGATGGTGCCTAATCCTGGGCCGCCCCTCTGAACATTCACAATGAGAGCCGGTATCTCGCAGATTGCCATATAGCTCAATCCCTCTTGCATCAATGCAATACCCGGGGAAGACGATGATGTCATCACGCGTTTCCCACTTCCGCCACCGCCGTAGAGCATGTTGATGGCGGCCACTTCGCTCTCGGCTTGAAGCACCACCATGCCCGTCTGCTCCCATGGTTTCAATAAAGAAAGAGTTTCCAGTACTTCGCTTTGCGGTGTTATAGGGTAACCGAAATAACCATCGCATCCGCAACGGATGGCTGCGTGGGCGATGGCCTCGTTGCCTTTCATAAGGACAAATTCTTCGTTATTCATAATAATGGTGTTTTGTTAATGGTGATGTGCTTCCATGATTTCCTCTGCGTGGGCCATTATGGTTTGCTCTTGCTCCACCCTTGCGCGATAAACGCTCAAGCAACCATCGGGGCAGACCACTGCGCAGGCCGTACACCCAGTGCAACGCTCCCAATCGGATTGCTCTACGTAGGGATAGCCTTTGTGGTTCACTTTTCTTTCCACCAGTCTAAGCAAATTCATTGGGCACGCCACCACACACAGGCTACAGCCCTTGCATCGCTCGGTGTCTACCACTACTGCTGCTATTGTTTTGCTCATATTATCTTGTTGATTATGATTTTGATATTCTAATTAACTAATCCCTCTGATTCTTACTGCCCATAAATGTCTTTATTATAGAAAGAAAGAATTTTGTAGGTCATCTTCAGTTTTTCTTTGGCCGGACTTTCAGAATTTATGGCTACGGCTTCCATATAATGCTCAATGGCTTCTTTCCATTCGCACGCTTTGTAATGAATGTTGCCCATTAAATAATGTGGCCAATCCGCATCCATGTTGTCGTCATTGCCGGAAATGTATAGTGATAGCCAATGCTTTGCATCTTCTATGCGGCCGTCGCTAATCATTTTCGTAATCTCTTTTTTGCCTATCATAGTGGTTCGTCCGTTTCTGACAACTGCTGTTGACAACCGCAAATTTAGAGTAAAATTGCTCGTCAAAAAATTTTATTGTAATTATTGGCAACTTCTTAACTCTGTTTTCTTATAACTTAACATTTGTTCTTTACGTAATCTTCACATAACCAACAAATAACAATACGCAAAAATAAGTTTCCTATGAAACAAACATATTTGTCAACAATGAGCATATTAATAATAAAATCGCACTGTTATCCCCTTTTTGTGCGATGGCTAAGTATAGTCACAAAAAAACCGGTTTGATTTCCACGAATACGGAAATCAAACCGGTTTCTTTGTGTTTACTTACGCAGGGCAATGTGTGCGCCTACGCTATGGACGGAGGATTTATGCCTCTGCAGCGGGCTCCACTGATACGATGCTGCGCTCCCTACGGTCGTGGAAAAACTTCACAGTACCATCGGTCAAAGCATACAGTGTGTGGTCGCTGCCCATACCCACATTCTTGCCCGGGTAGTGGACTGTACCTCTCTGGCGTACGATGATGTTGCCTGCTTCGCAAGCTTGACCACCCCAAATCTTTACGCCCAATCTTTTAGACGCTGATTCGCGTCCGTTCTTAGAACTACCTACACCTTTTTTGTGTGCCATAATTTCTAACTGTTTTGTTTAGATCAAGCAATGATCTGTTTGATTGTTATTTCTGAGAACTGCTGACGATGACCATTCTTCTTCTGATAGTCCTTGCGGCGCTTCTTGTGGAAGACAATCACCTTTTCCCCCTTTAACAGCGGGGTCTTTACTTCGGCTACCACCTTTGCGCCCTCCACCACTGGAGTGCCTACGGTAATGGTGCCGTCTTGGTCAATGAGAAGCACGTCCTCAAACTCTACTTCCTGACCTGCCTCTGCGTTTTTCAGGTGATGAACAAACAGGCTCTTGCCCTGCTCCACCTTAAACTGCTGGCCTTGAATCTTTACTATAGCGTACATATTTTAATGTTTATGGCAAGCGGCATTTCTTTACCAACTTGCAACGCTTCCGCAAGGCGAGCCTCCTCGTGAGTCTGCTTATTTGAGCCTTGACAGACAAATCAGCTGCAAAATTACTACTTTATTCCCGTATTTTCAACTTTTTCAACCGATTTCTAGTTGAATTTCAACTGCGATTTCAACTTTTTCAACTTTTTCCGGTTGATTTTCAATCGGAATTTTAAGCTGTTTTAACATTTCTGTCGCTTTCGAGTAGCAAGACAGCTTGTTTTTGCCATTCCGGTTGAAACATTCAACCAAAAGTAGTTGAATGCTTCAACTACTAACGAGCGTTGCAACTTTTAATACGGGTTTGTGCTTTATAAATAAATCTGAAAGTGTAGTTAAATGTGGGCATTAATAGTCGTAGATGGCATCCTTAAACTCAGAGTCTTGGCATACG
>CAZQVW010000174.1:0-5387 GCA_964596865.1 uncultured Bacteroidaceae bacterium | reverse complement strand
TCACCGACAATCCCGACTCCGCCTTTATAAACCAGAGCGAGTTTGTCCGCGGCTTCCTGGCCGCCCTCCAGCTTACCGACCCCACCATCACGATGGATTCGGCCATGAACGTAACGGAGCGCAACATGAAATTCTATCACGCCAACCTCATGGAGAAGAAATACGGCGACAACCGCAAGGCCGGCGAGGAATTTCTGGCACAGAACGCCAAGAAAGACAGCGTAGTAACCCTGCCCAGCGGTTTGCAATACAAAATCATCAAGCAGGGCACCGGCCGCAAGCCGGATATGAACTCTAAGGTGGAAGTGAATTACGAGGGCCGCCTGATTGACGGCACGGTATTCGATTCCTCCTACAAGCGAAACAAGCCGCAGGAGTTTGGTTTGGGCGGCGTAGTGCCCGGTTTCGCAGAAGCCCTGCAATTGATGCCGGAAGGCTCCACCTGGGAGATTTATATCCCGCAGAACCTCGCTTATGGCGACAGAGAGACCCCCAACTCCCCCATCAAGCCGTTCTCCACTCTGATCTTCAAACTGGAACTGCTGAGCGTGAAAGATGCTCCCCAGCCCAAGATTCCCGCACGCACTCCGGAGAAATAATCAAAACACATTTGTGAAGTAACAAAACACATTTGTGGAGTAATCAAACACGTTTGCGAAAGAATCAAAACGCTTTCGTGAAAAAACCGAAAGACTTTCGCAAAAGAAATGGACACCTAAATAAGGCGCACACCCATTAGTAAACAGAAATCCCTGCAAGTTTCGCTACTTGCAGGGATTTTTGTTTCCAAAAAGATTTTTTCTCCCCCAATTTCACGCTGTTCAGATAAATGCCACTATATTTGGCACGGATATAAAACCCCAAGACTATGAAATACGCAGTTATCGGAACAGGCGCCATTGGCGGTTATTACGGCGCCAGACTTGCCCACGCGGGCATGGATGTTCATTTCCTTATTCACCGCGATTTCAATTATGTGGCCAGCCGCGGACTGAAGGTAAATTCGCCCGAGGGCAGTTTTCTATTAGCTCCTATCAATGCCTATCGCGACACCAAGGAGATGCCGCGCTGCGATGTGGTATTGGTTTGCCTCAAATCAGTGAACAACTATCTGTTGCCCACACTGTTGCCTCCCATCCTCAAGGCCAACACCCTGGTCGTACTCATGCAAAACGGATTAGGATTGGAGCAGGATGTCTGCCAAATGTTTTCCGCCGCAGACAGCGAGACCAGTGGCCACAGCGCGTCCTCCAACGAAGGCAACAAGAAAAAGCCTTTCCTCCAGACAAAATCGTTTTTAGAGCCCACCCGCCGCAATCGGCAATCAGAATTCTCCGGCGCCCCCGTGAATATTTCCTTAGCCGCGGGATTGGCATTTATTTGTAGCGCAAAAACAGAGCCTGGCGTAATAAACCACCAATGCTACGGTTCACTGAATATTGGCAACTACTCCTGCCCCGACCCTGCCCTTATCGCCCGCGTGGTGAATGATTTCCGCAGCGCCGGTATTGAGGCCCACGAGGTGGAGTACCACGAGGCACGCTGGAAAAAAGCCGTATGGAATATGCCGTTCAACGGGATGACCGTAGCGCTCAACACGCGCACCGACCTCCTCCTGAAAAATCCGGCCACGCGCGCCCTCATTCGCGCCCAGATGGTTGAGGTGATCCGTGCAGCGCAGGCCAATGGCGTAAAAAACATAGACGAGAGTTTTGCCGATAAGATGATTCAGACCACCGATGCTATGACGCCCTATTCGCCTTCCATGAAATTAGACTACGACCACCACCGGCCCATGGAGATAGAGTATATCTACTCCCGCCCACTGGAGATGGCGCGCCGTGCCCATTGCCCGATGCCGAAATTAGAGATGCTGGAGGCGGAGCTCCTTTTCCTCCAGCAGCGCCACCAGCAAAAGTGATTGCAGACCGCCACATATATAATTTAGCCTGACACAATCACATATATTCTCCAGCTCAAAATAAAGGCGCGAGCCTTGTGGATTTCCCTCATGCCGCATCACAGCAGTTATTGAGGACATCCGCAAGGCTCGCGCCGTATCATTAATGGAAATAAGCGTTATTTCATTATCATCATAGCAGAGGGGAATTCGATTTCTACCTATAACACAATCTGTTTCGAGTGTAGTACAGTCCTTTTCGGGTGTAGTACAGTCCTTTTCGGGTATTGCACAATCCTTTCGGCCATTGCACAATCCCTTTTTGCAAGGGGAAATCCGATTTCCGCCCTTTTCGCTGTCTATTACAGCAGGGCTTTCACTTTTTCCTCCACGGTGGATTTGGAGACTGCGCCCACGATGGAATCTTTCACCTCACCATCTTTGATAAAGAAGATGGCGGGAATACTGCGCACGCCGAATTGCGTACCCAGCTCCTCGTTGTCGTCCACATCGCACGAACCGATAATCACCCTACCGTCATATTCGTCGGCCAGCTCCTCGATAATCGGAGCCATCCTGCGGCAGGGGCCGCACCATTGGGCATTAAAATCTATCACTATGGGCAGGCCCTCTTTCAGCATGAGGGGATAATTATTTTCTGTTATTGTGTATTTCATAATGTAGCTGTATTATTGTTTTGAGTTGTTATCGCCAAATCGCTCGGCGGTATGAGCATAGGCCTACGGGTTCACCGGTTCATCGGGGTCGTTAGGGATAACAAGTTTGTATCCCTTGCCATGAACATTGATGATTTCCACATTGGGATCGGCCTTAAGCAGTTTGCGGAGCTTGGTGATATAGACGTCCATCGAGCGGGCATTGAAATAATTGTCGTCCACCCAGATGGTCTTGAGGGCAAAATCGCGTTGGAGCACCTCGTTGGCGTGCTGGAATAGGAGCACCAGCAGTTCGCTCTCCTTGGTGGTGAGCTTTTTCTGGTTGCCATCGGGGTCGGTGAGGATTTGCTTTTTGGTATCGTAGGTGAAGCCTCCCATGCGGAAGTTGTCGCGCTCGGTTTGCTTCTTGGAATGAACGCGGCGCATGATAGCTTCGATGCGCAGGGTGAGCTCTTGCATTGAGAAAGGCTTGGTGATATAATCATCTGCGCCTATTTCAAAGCCTTCAAAGACATCTTCCTTCAGGGCCTTGGCCGTGAGGAAAACAATGGGCGTGTCGGCATTGGCCTGCTTGATGTCGCGGGCCAGAGTGAAACCGTCTTTCTTCGGCATCATCACATCGAGCACACAAATATCGAACGGCGATTTGAGAAACGCGTTGTAACCGGCCTCGCCATCAGTACACAGTTCGGCTTCGTAGCCGCGGGCTTCCAGATATTCCCTAAGCAGCATGCCCAGGCTCTCATCATCTTCACAAAGAAGGATACGTGTTTTTTCGTTCATAATTATAGGGAGTTTAGATTAATATTTTCTATTTGAGTTATTGATTTTTGTAGACGGGATAGGCTTTATGGGCTATTTAGGCATGATTGGCGACGCAAGCGTAACGCGAAGCACGGAGGAATTTTTGCCAACTTCCGTAGTGTTCTCCGCATCATGTTTGGCGCTTTCCGCATCATCCGCGGCGCCATCATCATGCGCTTATTTCTCGTGCTCTACAATAGTGGGCAGAGTGATAATAAATTTGGTGCCCTTGCCGTATTCGCTCTCGGCTTGGATATGACCGTGGTGGAGCTCCACTATGCTCTTCACGTATGCCAGTCCGAGGCCGAAACCTTTGACATCGTGTTTGTTACCACTGTGAACACGATAGAATTTCTCGAAAATCTTTTTCAGATTCTCCTTGCGGATACCGATACCGTTGTCCTGAATGGTGATCACGAGGTTGGAATGCTTGTTGCGGGTGGAGACACGGATGAGCAATGGCTCTTCCTCGCGGCGATACTTCACTGCGTTCTCCATCAGATTGAACAGGACATTAGTGATATGCACCTCATCGCCCAAAATGATGGGGTCTTCGGCCTGCAGGTCGGTTTCTATCTTGCCGCCGCTCTGCCCCACCTTCACCGAGAAGGTGTTAGCCACGTCATCCACCATAGCATTGATATCCAGCTCCTTTTCCTTCAGCGCCATGCGCTTGCCTTCAAACAGAGAGGTCTGAAGGACGCGGTCGATGAGGCGCTGCAGGCGCTTGGTCTCGTCGCGGATTACAGAGGAGAGGTGTTGCGTCATCTGGGGCGTCTTCGGCACCATATCATCAGTGAGCATCTGCGAAGCCAAAGAGATTGAAGCCACGGGAGTCTTGAGCTCGTGGGTCATATTGTTCACAAAATCCGTCTTCATTTCGTTGAGCTTTCGCTGGCGCAGGGTCATCCGGATAGTATATACGTACATCACGGCGAGGATAAAGATGAAGATTCCAGCCGTAACCAAATAGCGCGACGATTTGTATATATAGCGGTTGATTGACGGGAAACTAACCGTGAGGATACCCACATTCGAGGGCGAATTATTGGGCATCAATACCTGCTTATAGCTGTGGTCTGCCCCCTCATCGCTATAATCCGGACAGCGATAGAGCACACGCCCCGCACTGTTGGTAACCGTGAAATGATAAGGGATGTCGATGCCCTCGCTGTGGAATTCCGCATTGATTCTACTGTCCAGATTCTTAAAGTTGATGCGCTGCTCTATCGGCGTCTGACTGGAAGAATACAGAATCGAGTAGATAATCTTATCCAACTGCTCCTGCTGATAGACATACCTCTTCTTCAATTCGGTGCGCATCTGGTCGGAAAATTCGCGGTGGAAGCGCGGCGCACGATTGCCGAACATCAATCCCCCCTTACCGTTGCCGGTATAACTAAGCAGGTTGCTGTGGCGCACCTGCGGCTGATTTTGGCCCGTGGCCGCACTGTCGCCAAGGATTAGCATACTGTCGGCAGGCCCCATGTTGAGGTCGTTGTCAATCTCCTTCGACCCTATCGAGCGCAAATCCTCCTTCAATCCGCGATAGGTCTCCTCCAATTCCATAGTGCGGGCCACGCGAAAGAGACTACGGCTCACACTGGCGTCAAACTGCTCCTTGCGCATATTCACCACCCTACTGCTATAGCTCACAAGCATCAGAAACAGAGCAATGAAAATCAGCCCCATCACTACGGCCACAACTATCAAACTGGATTTTTTCATACCGCAAAATTACATCGCTTTCGCGCCTTATAAAACAGAAAACGAGTGTTAAAAACTCGAATTAGTCCTTTTTAACACTCGCAGCAAAAATTAGTTCTCCTTTTGGTAATTTGCGCGCTCGACAGGAAATTCCCATTCCCCCATCTCGCGCCCCCAAACCCCGCGATAATTTCCGAAAGCCCCGCGATGATTTCAAAAAACTCCGTGAAGATTTCAAAAAAGTCCGCGATAGTTTGCGTTAACAGTACTGTAACAATAACTAAACAGTGCTGTAACAA
>CAZQVW010000173.1:0-5394 GCA_964596865.1 uncultured Bacteroidaceae bacterium | reverse complement strand
AGGGGTTTGGTAGAGAAAAATTTATTTGCTAACTTTGCAAAGTGTTTGTTCCAAAACCGCCTGAAAGCACTGTTATTCAGTATTTGTGGTGCCACAATGCTTTTTCGATGTTTTTTAAGGCAATATTGAAACGGCTGGCACGTTAATAACAATGTAATTATTTCAAGCTCATGACTTTTTTCAAGACTATATCGCTTTTCGCAGTCTCCCTGGTGTTTCCTTTGATGGGACAGGCGCAGGATTTGATGGCTCGCGAAGCAAGTACGGATTTTCAGCTGAAATCGTCTGTTACAGCCAAGATGGTGAAGCAGATTCAAATAAAAGAGGAGATTAATTACGCCGCTAAGATATATGGCGACAATTGGACTAACGCCGCCGTTAATTCCTATAAGAATATGCCCAAGCCCGAAGAATTGGTGATTAATCTGAAGGATTTCTCGATGCCAATCAAGAGTAAGGTGGTTACGTCCAAGTTCGGTTATCGTGCCCGCTTCCATCGCAACCATTACGGTTTGGATATTGACGGCTTTACGGGAGATACCATCTACGCAGCCTTTGCCGGCAAGGTGCGCATCCGCAAATATAATGCCGGTGGCTTCGGATATTATATTGTGATACGTCATAATAACGGTTTGGAGACCCTTTATGGCCACCTTTCCAAACAATTGGTGAACGAAAATCAGGAAGTGAAATCCGGACAGCCTATCGGATTGTGCGGAAATACGGGTCGCTCTTACGGTTCACACCTCCATTTCGAGACACGTGTGTTGGGAGAGCCCATTAATCCCGCCTTGTTGTTCGATATTCCTGCGCAGGATGTGGTATCTGACACATACGTCTACCGTTCGCCTAACTCGCGCAGTCGCTCTACATCTAATAATGTAGTTGCCAAGCACGAGACTGCCCGCACTCAGGCACAGGCGTCTGTAAAAAGCGGAGAAGATAATGCAGAATTGGCAGAAAGCGTAGAGAGCAAGAGTTCTGAAAAGGTTAAAACTACGTCTTCTAAACGCACATCGCGCACGCACAAAGTGAAAAAGGGAGAATCGCTCTACAGCATTGCGCGCCAGTATAATCTGACGGTAAAAGAGCTTTGCAAATTGAATAACATCACTTCCAACTCGCGCCTAATGCCAGGTACTGTGTTATCTGTGAATTAACAGAAGGAAATTCTTCCTTCATAGTTGCGCTAAAGCAACATAAAGACTTAGATTATAATAAATTAAAAAGAGCAGACCTCGTATGAAGTCTGCTCTTTTTAGTGTGTTATGAAGAGTCTTATTTGCTTACTCTAAGTGATGCGAGCTTATGTACGTCAGAGGTGAAATGAGGGTCAGACGCCATTTGCTCTATTGTGCACGGCATGCGCCAACGCCAATAGTGGTGGGGAATTTCTGGATGATTGATTTGCTCTGCTTCCAGGTTGTCGCTCCTAAGTGTGGGCGAGATAGAAAGCCAGTCCTGCAAACTGATGATAGATAGCAACGAGGAGCTCTGCATGTGAAGGGCGAGAATGCGATATGCCATTTCCGGGCTCAATACTCCATCTTCGTCCTCCCTTTGAGGCTTCTGTGCATTTCCCGAAGTGTCTATAGATGCTCTCTGCGGCTCATTGCTCACATCTTGCCTATCTGTATTTGCTTTCTGCGAGCCTTGGTTTGCCTCGGCCCTATCAATGTTCGCGCTTTGCGCTTCTGTTTCAGTGGTTTGAGCCTGTCGGTCTGCGTCCTGCGTATTCTTGATTTCATTCTGTGCGCTCAATGTGGTGCCATTTGCGTTGGTGTTAGAATCTTTCCCCAACACATCGCGCACAAACGCCGCTGCAGCTTCCGGATTCTGTTTCCACCAAAGGCGCAATGGCGGCATATCGTGGGTAGATATAGTGTCCACAGAATAAAGCGGGTTTTCGTTGAGGTCACTAAACTGTCTGTTGGGCTGTTTAGGCATTGTCTGAATTTCCAATGTGAGAATATTGAGGTCTTTCAGTACTGGCGGCACGCACGCCGGAATCATGCCGAGGTCTTCTGCGCATGTCAGCATGCGAGTGGCGCACGTGAGCTTAGGCAAGCGCTCGTAGGCTCTGTCTGCCCAATATTTATTGTGGCGCTCGTAAAAGAAATACTGATAAATGCGGGAATAGGCCGTGGCATCGTGAGGCGAAAGGTGCTTATATTCGCGTGTCTCTGGCCCAAGTATGTTGAGATGGTACTTATTTGCCTCTTCCTCACTTGGAATGAAAAGAGTATTGGTGTAGGCAGAAAGAAAGAGCTCGCGCTGGTCGCCGCTGAAGCCCATTTCACGCAACTTGGCATCAATGGCGCGCTGCGAGGACGCGTATCGAGGCTGGAATGTCCAATGGTTGTCGCTTTCAAATTGAAAGAAATACTCTTTGGCCACCGGCAATAGTTCTCCGAAATGCAATTTCAGTTCTCCCTCGGTGAAACGTGGACGCGTATATGTGGCAGGATTGTCGGTAAATCCCATAATCTTGAGTTCGCTCTCGCTAAGGGGCAATGCGGGATTGAAATGACCCAATGTGCCGTAGATATGCTGTATAGGGATTTCCCAGATGCGGAAAAATCCTAACACATGGTCAATTCTGTAGGCGTCGAAATAGTTGGCCATGTGCTGTAATCGCTCTTGCCACCATATAGCCCCGTCGTCAAGGATGTTCTTCCAGTTATAAGTGGGAAAACCCCAGTTCTGACCTTTGGAAGAGAACATATCCGGCGGCGCGCCGGCCTGTTGGTCGGAATTAAGATATTTCGGCAAGACCCAAGCACTGACGCTGTCGCGGCTAACGCCTATAGGGATGTCGCCTTTTAGGATTATACCTTTCTCTTTGGCGTATTCGTGCACCTGCCGAAACTGTTTGTCCAACATATATTGCACTACGCTATAAAATTCTATGTCATCGATTTTGTTATTTGCGATAGCCCAGCGCTGAAGCTCCACTCCGTTATATTCTCTGAAGCGTGGCCAATGGCGGAAATTGGCTGTGCCGTATTGTTTCAGCAAATAGCGGAAGAAACTGTAGGGAACAAGCCACTTAGAATTGTCGCGCTTGAAAATTTTATAGCGTGTGGAGCGCAGAATATCGTGCTTGTTTTCGTGATACCACGTGTGGAGGTATTTTTCTTTGAGATCAAAGACCTCGTCATAATCTATCAATGGTAAAGAATTGACTACTCCTCTTCTTTGTTCCAGCAATCGTGTCACTGTCTTGCTTTTCACGGGAGGCATTGCCGCAAAATCCATATATATAGGGTGTAAAGCAAAGGTAGAGATGGGATTGTATGGGTAGGAGTCGTGCCAATTCCCCTCGCGTGTGGTATCGTTTACGGGAAGGAGCTGAATTGCGTGCAAACCGGCTTCGGCTGCCCAGTCTATCAGTTTGGTAAGACTATTGAAATCGCCGATACCCCAATCAGATTCCGTGCGCAGGGAGAATAATGGCACCACCACCCCCGCGGTCTTCATCAAATCAATTGGCAAGACAGGCGTAACCACATCAATAATCGTCTTGCCGCTCTGATCTGTGGGTGGCAAGAGTGTGTGATTATCGCCTGCCTCCCATACAGCATCGCCTTCGGCATTAATGATGGTAAATTTGTATTTTAAGCCGTCCTTTGGAATACTGCTATAGCTAAGTGGGAAAGCCCATGTAGCTGTGCAAATCTGTATGCCGGGCACACCTTTTTGAGGATCCCAGTTGCCTGTCTCGGGAGTATTGCCGCACAAAACTAAGCGGCTCCCCTTTTGCGGCTGAAAGTCGGTGAACGACAAAACCAAATCGGCGTCCTCTATCAAATTGATGGAAGAAGGGTCCGGCGTAAAGGGATTGATTGTGTCTGCAAAGGCTGATGAATAGTAATAATTCTTTCCCATATCGCTATGCCAAAGGGCTTTTACGCTGATATGGGGAGTATTATGAAAAGGCAGGTGATGAGAATATTGTCCGTGGCCTTTTTCTTCGTCCACAAACTCGTGTTTCGATCTAACTGTGAAGCCAAAATCTATTTCGCCCACTTTACTCTTGGGTAGGTCAATGGTTAGAGACCAGTGGCGCCCATCGCTACTTTTCATTTTCACCGGTTCATTAAGTCCGGAGCGCAGTTTTTTGTTTGACGACAGGTTGATGAAAACAGATTGCTCTTTGCTGTGGGTGATATACTCCACTTCTATTTCTATCTGGGTTGATTCTGCCATGACGTTGATGTAATGTGTTTGAAAATAGTGCTTGTGGAAAGCTATATTGCCGTACTTTTGGTAAATGTTATCGAAATCTTAATAAATTATATCGTAGACTGTATGTCCGTTCATAAAGCGCGAGCGGTCCACATTGCCTTTCACGCCACTGATGCGGCCTTTGCTGGTGTATTGCCACATCACATATTTCAATCCATCGTTGGTGGCGGGTATCTCGTTGTTATAAGATGCAATCATAACGGGATAGTGATCGAAACCGCGATAGGCGAGGTATTTATTGTAGAAATTAAGATAGGTGTAGAGCACCGGCGGACGCCCGTAGTATTCTTCCACTCGTTTTAGGAAGGCTTTTAGCCGCGATGCAAACGCCTCTACGCTCACACCATTGGCGGCTTCCACATCTATCAGTGGCACAATATCTTGCTTGGCGGGGTCTATCACTGAAATCATGTGCTGAAACTGCGCTTCCTGGTCTACATGGGCGCGATAGAAGTGATAGCTACCCATAGTGATGCCATATTTGCGCCCTTCGTCGATATTGTAGTAATAATAATCGTCCACAAAAGAGATACTCTCGCTGGCTTTGACGTATGCGTAGCCCACTTTACCAGTGGCAGCCACAGCTTCCCAGTCTATTGTGCCCTGATAATGCGACACGTCTATTCCTTCCCCAATAGTGTTGAGATGGCGGTGTGAGGCATCGCGAGCAGGAGGCGATTCGTTGAGAGGAGTGTCCAACCTTATTTGAGGATATGCATCTGGCTCGGGCACATGTATTATGACATCGGATGCGGTCTTCTTTTCTTTCTTGTCTCTTTGTGCAGCTGTGGCAGAAAGTCCCGTTGTCAGCAACAACAGGAATATGATAAGGTATGTATAAATCCTTTGCATGGCTGTTATGTACCTCATCATAGGCGTATTAAAGTTTGCTACGCTTCACCCCTTTGAACGTCATCTTTACCGGCAAGATACGGCCGTCCTTGGAAAATTGGAGCTTGTCGATGCATACCACACGGTTGTTGCCGTCTTTCGCACCCAGCGGATGACGGTGGTAAATGATGTAGTATTCGTTCTTACCTTTCCCCTTGATAACGGAATGGTGGCCGGCTCCCGTGCCGATTTTGGGGTCTTGCTGGAGGATGACGCCTTCGCGCTTAAATGGCCCAAGGGGATTGTCGCTTATGG
>CAZQVW010000172.1:0-5436 GCA_964596865.1 uncultured Bacteroidaceae bacterium | reverse complement strand
GTGGTGGAGGTGGATAATAAAAAGGCCTTAGATTATTATATGAAGTCGGTGGATTTGGGGTATCCTATGGGCTATTTTCGCATTGGTACGGCCTATTTCTATGGCGAATTGGGGCTGCCGAAAGATTACGAGAAGGCATTGGAATGGTATGACAAGGCACTGGCCGCGGGCGAGAAGCCAGACCGGGTTTATAGTTCTAAAGCCCATGTCTATGAGAAGCAGAACGCCCCCAAGAACGCCCTGATATATTACGAAAAGGCGGCAGAATTGGGCGATGTGATGTCGATGGCGTCGCTGGGAAACATGTATATAGGCGGAGAGGCCGGTGCGATTGACTATGCGAAGGCAAGGACGTGGCTGGAGAAGACCGTGGAAAAACAAAAGGATTATGGCGTAAACTTCTATACCTTATTTATATAGAAGGGGGCACGTTAATATTCCCGTCAGTAACACCAAGAGCGAAAATACTTTCGCCGTGATTATTGGTAATGAGGACTATCAGCATGTGGCCAAGGTGGAATACGCCAAAAACGATGCCAACCGCTTTGCCGACTATTGCCAAAAGACCCTCGGACTGCCCAAAGAAAACATCCGTCGGTATGATGATGCCACATTCAGAATGATGCTCACTGCCCTTAATGACATCAGTGATATTGCCAAGGCCTATAAAGGAAATATCGATGTAATCTTTTATTACGCCGGTCATGGCATTCCCAACGTGGCGGACAAGATTGCGTACTTGCTGCCCGTGGACGCCAACGGCAGGCTCACCGAGGCTTGCCTCTCCACCAAGCGCCTGTATAAAACTCTCGCAGACCTAAACGCTAAAAAGGTGGTGGTGATTATGGACGCCTGCTTTAGTGGGGCGCAGCGCGGCGATGGTATGCTGGCTTCTGCGCGTGGTGTGGCTCTGAAGGTGAAAGAGGGTGTGCCCACGGGGAATATGGTGGTCTTTACGGCTGCCAGTGGCGACCAAACGGCCTATCCCTACAATGATATGAAGCACGGCTTGTTTACCTATTATATATTAAAGAAACTGCAGGACACAAAGGGCAATGTAACGCTGGGCGAGCTATGCGATTTCGTGAACGAGAAGGTGGCGCAGAAGTCGGTGGTCATTAATAAGCATAATCAGACGCCCACGCTCATTCCTGCCGGTGCGCTGTCGGCTAATTGGCGGAATATGAAGTTGCAATGACGGCGCGAATTGATGCAATTGCCCTTCGCAGGGCGAACGGAAAACTCACTTTTGCTATCTTTTTTGGAAAAAATCGCATTTTTTGCAATCAAAATTGATGATAATTTGTGGGATTGTAAAGAATGTGTTATTTTTGTAGCCAAATTGCAATGTTTATGTGCGCTAAGATTGCGCTGGCGGCGGGGAGTGCTTGTCCCCGCCCGATGATAACGGAAATAATAATCTAATACAATATTACAATGACAAAATTACTTAAGAATCTATCGTTGCTGATGCTGGCGCTGATGCCATTCGTAGCCCGGGCGCAGGAAGCGCCCGAGGCCGGAAAGTGGTATAACCTCACGTTTAACAACAGCAACAACGTTATCACCGCGCAGGGCGAAGGCAAGACCGTTACCACCAATGCGCCGACGGCTGCCAACAGTCAGATATGGCAGTTGAGAGGCAATGCCACGGAGGGCTACACCATTATCAACCGCGATAGTATGTGGCTCAACGTCAGTGCTACGAAAAGTTCGAAGGTAAAGGCCGGCAAAAACGTTACGCCTACCACGTTTATGGTGGTGAAGGTGAACAACGGCTATGAAATCCGTCCGAAGGGCAACAACAGTGTGGCTTTCAACCAGTTTGGTGGCACAGGCGAAGGCAAGGAAGTGGGTCTGTGGGACGGCGGTAGCGACCCCGGCAACGTGATTGTGTTTAAGCAGGCTCGCTCGTCGGCCGAATACCGCTCTTTGCCGAGGCTGATCCCATGGCCGCGCAGTATCCAGATAGAAGAGAACAAGAAATTCGATGTCTCCGCTATCACCGGCATCTATTATGACGATGATAGCATCCAGGATTTTGTGGATGAGCTGGCTGCCAACCTCACGAAGGCCGGATGCGCCAAGGTGCAGGCCACAAAGGGCACTGCTGCCGATGATGTGAAGAGCATTCGCTTTGTTAGCGCCAATGATGTGGATTCCACCGGTTATAGGATGGTGATTAATGATAATAATGTTACTATCTATGCCGGTGAGCGCGTGGGCTTCTTTTATGGATTGCAGACGCTTAAGCAACTTTTGCCCGATACTTATTTCGGTGGGCCGGACAAGAACGGCCAGGGCTGGAGCGTGCCCCAGCTCACCATCAACGATAAGCCCAACCTTGCTTGGCGCGGATTTATGATTGACGTGGCTCGCCATTTCTTCTCAAAGGCAGAGATTAAGCGCGCCCTCGATGTGATGGCTTTCTATAAGATGAACCGCTTTCACTGGCACCTCACTGATGACCAGGGCTGGCGTATCGAAATCCCCGAATATCCCAAGCTCACCGAGGTGGGCGCAAGGCGCTCTGCCAGTCAGGTAACCCGCGGCTACCACGGTGCTTCCACGCTGATGGACGACACGCCCTATGGCGAGGGCATGTTCTTCACCCAAAAGGATTTGAAAGAAATTGTGGACTACGCCAAAGTGCGCGGTATCGAGATAATGCCAGAGATTGACCTGCCCGGCCACATGGTGGCGGCTTTGGCTTCTTATCCGTGGCTTAGCTGCGACAGCACTCGCACTTATTCCGTACGCACCACGGGCGGAATCTCCCACGATGTGCTCAATATCGGTGATGACCGCGTGGTGGACTTCCTTAAGTGCGTTCTGAAGAACGTGGCCAATATCTTTCCTTACAAGTATATCCACATCGGCGGCGACGAATGCCCCACGGAGAATTGGAAAAACAATGCCCAATGCCTCAAGCGCGTGCAAGACGAAGGCCTTACGGGTGTGGATCAGCTGCAATCGTGGCTTGTCTATGAGCTCGGCACTTATCTGCGCGACAACTTCGGTAAGGAAATCGTGGTATGGGACGAATTGCTGGGTCGCTGGAACGACAAATACGATGTCAAGCCCACTGTGATGGCTTGGAACAGCACATCTAAGACTGTAGACGCAGCCAATAAAGGATTCAAGAGTATCTATGTGCCCTATACGGAGCTCTATTTCGATATGATGCAGGTGCCTGCCGATCAATGCGATGTGCAGGAAGGCTACGAGGGCGGTTGGGGCCCCAACTGGGTGAACACCATGGCCACCGTCTACAACTGTGATGCCCTGCGCGCTATGAAAAACCAAAAGAAGGATACCACGCTCGTTCTGGGTATGCAAGGCAATATGTGGGCGGAGACCTGCAACGACTCCACCGAACTGGAATATCAGATGCTGCCGCGCTTGGGCGCTTTGGCCGAGAATGCGTGGCTGCCTTCCTCCCAAAAGAGCTGGATTAGTTTCTTGGCTCGTATCCAACATCACGACGAAATCTATGATGCCCTGGGCTATAACTACGCCAAGCATTATATTGAGCCCGATAGCCTCACTGCGATGCAGGCGGCTCGAAAAGAGGCAAAGGAAATCCTTGATGCTACAAAGGCAGGCGAGGCCGGCTATGTCTCAACAGAAAATTATAAAACGCTTAACGATGCTTACAACGCCGCTGCCGAAAAGACCGATGACGCCTCGGCCAAGACTTTGAGCGACGCCGTGGCTGCATTCAAGGCTGCGCCCATCGTTCAGCCCGACACCTCCGCCTATTATCAGATTCTCAACGCTTCTACATACTACTGCCTGCCTTTTGATGGGTCCAGTCTCTATGTCGGCGCTTCCGGCAACGACCTCCACGCACATTATACCAAGCAGGATGAGCCGGAAGAGCTGTGGAAGTTCGCCCAAGACGAGCAGGGGCGCTATCTTGTTAATGTCCGCACCGGCAAACAGGTTACCCTCGGTGCTATCAACTCAAACGCCGGATTAGCCGAGCAGGGCACTGCCATTCGTATCGACAAGGCCACTGTGCCTAACCACGAATATACTTATGTGGCCGGTGCCGTAACTATTAGTGGCGTGGAAAATTATAGCGACACGGCAACAGGCAATGTCAAGCGCCTTGTGGCTACCACCAACGGCACCACCAATGTGGTTAAAGTGCAGGATCAGCCACAGCTGTGTATGCCCGGCACATGGAAACTGGTGCGCATTGAGGATTATAGCGGAATGCTGAAAAGCCTTGTGAAGAAATGCCGTGCGCTGGTGCGCGACAACGACTCTACCAATGTGGGCAATTACACTTCCGAGGCTATCAACTATCTCAATACCAACCTCATCACTCCGGCATCGGCAGAAACCAGTGCCTCGCGCGCCACATATCAGAAATATCTGGAGGTGTATGACGAGTTTGAGGCTATGCCTAAGACCGACAACGGTCCATGGGCTACTAATTTCGACCGCGACCTCAACCGCTCCTATTCCAATCGCACACTCTCCAGTGTGCAGTTGGGCAGCCAGACTATTACTAATCCCCTTACCGGCAAGATGTATCAGAACCTCACCGCCCAGGCTTTCGTAGCCAGGGCCGGTGAGCAGGTAACGCCAAAGTTTAATTTCTCCACCGGATGGATGCATGGCTATGTGTATATAGACAGACAAAACGATGGCGTGTTTAGTGCTTCCGTCAATTCAGATGGCACTCCCGTTGAGGGCTCAGACCTCATGGCCTATTCTTTTTATAGTCAGCAGGAGGGCAGCGATGCCAACGGCTATAATAGTAATGGACAGGCCCTTAGTGGCCCGTCTCGCAACGCCATCAATCCGCCCGCGTTTGCAGTGCCGGAGCTGGAGGACGGTTTCTATATGATGAGATGGAAGGTGGATTGGAACAGTATCAACCCTAAGGGCACTATGCTCTCCGGCAACGACATCATTACCAACGGTGGCGATATTATGGACGTGCGCTTGCGTATATATAATAATGAGAATGTGAAGGTGAGCGTAACTTCCTCTGACGGCACGCTCATCACCACGGACAATGCCACACTTGATGGTAGCACCGCGCCTATTGCCAGTGCGCTCAGTTTTAAGGCCCAGCCCGAAAGTGGTTATTCTCTTTCTGCATTGAGTGTTACCCACGGTATTCTCACGGGCGACAGTGTGGTGAGCGGAGTGGCTCAAAGGCTCACCACCGTCATCGATGTTGATGCCGCTACAGACGGCATATACACCATACCTGCTAATTTGGTGGACGGTGATCTTATGATTGCTGCTGTCTTTAGCAAGGCCACCGGCATTGAAAATGCCGTAACCGAAAATTCTATTGCTGGCGGCAACGAACATATCTATGATTTGCAGGGCAGGCGCGTTGCCGAACCCGCGAAAGGCAAAATCTATATACGCAATGGCGAAAAGGTGGCGTATTAATACCCTGCTATAGGG
>CAZQVW010000171.1:0-5452 GCA_964596865.1 uncultured Bacteroidaceae bacterium | reverse complement strand
TGCTACCACGTTCTCCTCCGCTTGGCGCAATCTCAAACTGCAATAGTGCCGCGCTTGAGGCATCTTCTTTGTGCCTTAACACCCAAATAGTTTGCCACTTTGTCTAATATTAATAATGTAAACCGAATATGAAAAAAGTTCTTCTTATTATATCTTGCCTTGTGTGGGCAGTGTGCGTGAATGCGCAGAGCCTAAAGCGCGTCAAGGCCGAATATATCTACCATGCGCCGGAGAATGTTACGCTGGAACAAGCCAAGCAGACGGCTTTGCAGCGGGCCAAGCTCCAAGCGCTGGCAGATGAGTTTGGCACGGTGGTGCGCCAAGACAATGCCACGCGTGTCCAAAACGGCGGCGACCAAAGTAAGGTGGATATGATCTCGCTGGGTCAAAGCGAGGTGAAGGGCGAATGGATTGAGACCATCGGCGAGCCCAAGTATGACATCTCTTATGAGGGCGATATGCTCACAGTGAAATGTATGGTGGAGGGCAAGGCCAGGGAAATTGTGAGCGACAAGCCTGTGTTCAACGCCTTTGTTCTTCGTAACGGCACTGATACGAAATTTCAGAGCGACATCTTCCGTTCTGGCGATGATCTCTACGTGCGTTTCCGCTCGCCGGTGGATGGCTTCCTCAATATCTACCTCAACGATGGGCAAGGCAATGTGGCTCAGATGTTGCCTTATCGCTCCGAGGGCTTTGGCGCCACGCCAATCAAGGGAAACAACGATTATATCTTCTTTTCCGCTAAAGACGGCGGCCCCACCACCGACGAATACACTATGACCTGCAACGGAGCCATGGAGCTAAATCAACTTATCGTAGTTTTTAGTGAAAACGAGTTCTCCAAGGTTGCCACTTCCGATGGGCTTACAGATGAAAAGAGCTTCCTTTCGTGGCTCGCCAAGCTAAAGACTCGCGATAAGAAGGCCTGTTCGCAAACGTTTTCCATACAGGTAAAACAATAGGACGCAAGAAGAAAATCTTAAGAGATATAACTGCAACGATCGACAAAAGAAAAATATTATGAAGACAAGGCTTATAATTGTTTTGGCCCTGTTATTAGCTGTAACTGCGTGGGGTAGAAAAAGCGGCAAATGCGGCCCAAACGCCACGTGGGAATTTGAGAACGGCGTGATGACCATTAGTGGCACTGGAGAGATGGTAGAATTGCAGCGCAGTTCTGAAGGCACCGTTTGGGCTAAAGGTATTCGCGTGGGCGAGATTACTACTCTCAAGGTGGGGGAGGGTATTACTTCCGTCATCGGTTTTTATAACTGTTCAAATCTCACCTCGGTCTCCCTTCCCTCCACTTTGAAGCGCGTGGACAGAGATGCCTTTTCTTCTTGTAAAAGTCTAACCTCTATCACCATTCCCCAAGGCGTGATTTCGATACGGAATTACGCGTTCGCTCATTCTGGATTGACGTATATCGTTCTGCCTGAAGGCGTTGATTCCATTGGTCCTGAAGCGTTTTGGTCCTGCAAAGACCTCCAGAGCATCGCCCTGCCCTCCACGCTTACTTTTATCGGTCACGAAGCGTTTCAGGATTGCGAGAGTTTGGAAAGCCTTACCATACCTAATTCTGTGAAGACGCTCGGGCAGCATATGTTTTATGGAGATAAAAAACTGACTTTCATTGTCTTTCCCGATGATGAACCGATGATAAATTTAAGTTCCCAGCGAGGCCCGGGTTTTGCCTTTCTTAGTTCTTTGGGATTGCGCAATACTCCTTCTCTTGTCTCTGTGCGTGGCAATAATGGCCCGTGTCCGAAATATGTTATTGATAATGTAAAGACAGACTATCAGGCTAATTTGCGCGAGATAGGGTACGATTATTCTGATATTACCAAAAGAATGAATGAAGACTGTCCGTGGGTGAGCCGTGTGGAGAGTTCTTTTTCTTATTTCGCCAGCGACAAACTGAAGGAGCGCCTTGCGCTTTGGCAACAAAAGAAGAATTACGAGAGCGCCGCGCAATACCAGGCGCGTGTTACAGAGGCCAACCGCCAACAGCAGGTGGGTAAGATTATTGCCGAACTGCAGCAGGAATATGTCTCGGCGCGGCTCAAAAAGGCTAAGATGGGCGATTGGCAATTAGGCTCGTTGGACAGCGATAACGGCGCCTACGTCTTGACGTTCATGGGCGCGAGCACCACGGCCGTGGTGCCGGCTTCTGACAAGGTGCGCTTTGAGCAGAATTTCAAGGACAATAAAGTTACAATCGAGCCCAGTTATGGCGTTGTCGATGATCAGTTGGCCATCCTCGCGTGCGATTTCAAACTTGGCAATCAGACCTATCATTCTGCCCAAACCTATCAGAACGATAACGTCTCCTCGCTGGCCGCCAACCTGCCGCCGCTCCAGATTAACCTTGGGCAAGTCCAAAATGGAGGTCAGATTTCTGGCGGCAACGTGGCCACTACGCCGATTGACCGCTCGATAGATACTAATATTCCCGTCTCTGGATTAAAGAACAATAATACCTTTGCCGTCATTATCGGCAATGAAAATTATCAGCGTGTGGCCAAGGTGGATTACGCCGTCAATGATGCCAATACCTTTGCCTCATATTGCCAGAAAACTTTGGGCATTCCTCAGAAGAACGTGCGCATATACCGCGACGCCACCTACGGTACAATGCTCACCGCCTTGAAGGATATTCAGGCCATCGCAACGGCTTATAAGGGCAATTTGGACGTGATATTCTATTATGCGGGGCACGGTGTCCCCAGTGAGGCAAGTCAGAGTGCTTTTCTTCTTCCCGTGGATGCCGATGGTTCACAGACGGAAGTGTGTCTGTCCACCAAGCGCCTTTATCAGACGCTCAACGACCTCCACGCGCGCCAAGTGGTTGTGTTGATGGACGCTTGTTTCAGCGGTGCGCAAAGGGGTGACGGCATGTTGGCTTCGGCGCGCGGCGTGGCATTGAAAGTGAAAGACGATGTGCCCACGGGCAACATGGTGGTGTTCACGGCTGCCACCGGTGATCAGACGGCCTACCCTTATAGGGAGAAAGGCCACGGCCTCTTCACCTATTATATCCTTAAGAAATTGCAGGACACAAAGGGCAACACCACTCTCGGCGCCCTCACCGATTATGTCAGCGATGAGGTGGCGCGTCAATCAGTGGTGGAGAACAAGCATTCCCAGACGCCCACCGTCATTCCCGCAACTGCGCTTTCCTCCTCTTGGCGCGACATGAAGTTGCAATGACATCTCTATCGTCCATCTTCATATATTTCCTTATTAAACTCATAACCTTATAACAATTATCCCCACTATGAATTACAAGCATCTTATCCCGATAGCATTTTGCATTTTTGTGGCGCCCGTTGTTGGTAGTGCGCAGGTAAATAGTGCCCAAGAAGAATACAATCGTTTCCGCCAGCAAGCGCGAAACGACTATGCCGATTTTCGCAAGCAGTGTAATGAGAAATATGCCCAGTTTCTGAAAGAGGCGTGGGAGAGTTATAAGGCTGGTCCTGTCATCCCCAAGCCTAAGGACGAGACCGTGCCGCCGGTGGTCATGCCTATCGAGGAGCAGCAAAAGCCGGTGGAACCGGTGCGCGTGCCCATTGATACTGTGCTGGCTCCCCCTGTGATTGAGGAGCCCAAGCCGCAGCCCAAGCCCGTGGCACCAATCTACGAGGTGCCCGTGCCGGTGGTAACCTACCTCCAGTTTCAATTCTTTGGCGCTGATGCTAAGGTGAGAGTGCCTTCGCCGTCCTCTGCTTCCGGTCAGCCGGATTCCAATAATGCCCAGACGAATGCGAATGGTTTGGGGACAACCGCTTCTGCCGTGCCCGCGGCGCTCACTGCCGTAAATACCGATGTTTCCGGCGAGGCTATTTCTGCTGCGTGGCAGGCTCTTTCCAATGGCGACTATGATAATCTGGTGCGCGACTGTTTGGAACTGCGTATTCGCTATTCTCTTTGTGATTGGGCCTATCTTCTGCTTACGCGCCAATTAGCTAACAAATATTTAGACGGTGCTAATAATGCGGCTACCATGCTCTGCGCGTGGATATATTGCCAAAGCGGGTATCAGATGAAGCTCGGATCCAGTGGTAACACGCTCTATATGTTGGTTGGCACGCGCCACTTGATTTTTGATATGGTGAGCTACACCTTTGGCGACGAAGATTATTATGTTATCACGGACAAAGGGCAGGAAGCCCCCACGTCCATGCAGATTTGTACGGCCGATTTCCCCGGTGGTCAGCCCATGTCGCTCTTTCTTCCACAGGCGCAGAAATTTCCTGACGCTCTATCCCCCGTGCGCACCATCAAATCCGAGAAATACCCGCAAGTATCTATCACCGTTAGCGTGAATAAAAACCTTATCGACTTCTATAACACCTATCCCACCTCGGTTGTGGACGACAATGTGTGCACACGCTGGGCCATGTACGCCAATACGCCGATGGCGAAGAACATAGTGGAAAATACCTACCCCCAACTGCGCGCCGCCATTAGTGGAAAAAGCCAATTAGACGCTGCTAATATCCTATTAAACTGGATTCAGACCGGTATGGTCTATGAGTATGACGATAAGGTGTGGGGCGGCGACCGTGCGTTCTTTCCCGAGGAAACGCTCTACTATCCTTATTGCGATTGCGAGGATCGCGCCATCCTTTATACGCGTCTTGTGCGCGATTTGTTAGGCCTAAAGTGTCTTTTGGTATTCTATCCCGGCCATCTTGCCGCCGCCGTTTGTTTCACCGAACCGGTTAATGGTGATTGGATTGAGGTGGGAGGCAATAAGTACGTCATCACCGACCCCACATACATCAATGCGCCCGTGGGCTATACCATGCCGGATATGGATAACAAGACGGCGAAAGTGATTGTCGTGGACCTATAGTTCGATGCCCCTTTTCCTTACGTTAATATGGTGATTTCGTTTCGCTCCATCGAGACACTTTTTCTATTTGTTGAGATATTTTTCCACCGCTACAGATATTTTTCTCATCCTATAGACGTCTTCATTTTTTGAAATAGAGATAAATTTCTTTTGTATGCCGCAAACGTTTTAGGCGTCCTTTTGTGCCTTAGCGTTTGCGGCATATATCGTTTTATTTGTGTCGTATAAAAACTTTATTTGTGTCTCGTAATGACTGACCTTCGTAAAATATTCCCATCAATGCGTGGAAGAATTATAACAAGCTGTTGTTAATTGATTTTTCCCCGTGCAGATGTGGGGTGATTTCCTTTAGAGCGTAATCTTTTCCGCGAAAAAGCTAACGCACCGAAGGGAGCGTTGCTGCGCACCGAAGGGAGCGTTGCTGAACACCGAAGGGAACGCTGCTGCGCACCAAAGGGAACGTTGCTACACACCGAGGGGAACGTTAGTTTTTTGACGCGGATCTTTCGCGTAAGGGGACTAATAAATTTTGTTATTACGGAAATAAATTGATTTCGCAGGAGCGTAGATTGATTGATGAGAGGACGC
>CAZQVW010000170.1:0-5457 GCA_964596865.1 uncultured Bacteroidaceae bacterium | reverse complement strand
ATCTAAACAGTACTGTTAACATAATGTTACAGCACTGTGAACGCAAACTATCTCGGGATTTTTTGAAATCAGATGGTGGAAATTTGAATTTAGATGGGGGAAAACAAAAAATAGCAGACCAAATTTGTGTCGCTTTACGCTATCAAAAGCCTTTATGTCCGCTTAATGTATTGATTAGGTCTGTAGGGGCAGGTTTTGCGGGGTCCTCAAAATTTGAGGTACGAAAATTTTGGGGTGCTTTATACCTGTCCGCTGATTTCAGACGTAATTAATAGGCTAAATTACAGAATATTGCAACACCATTTCGCGGGCAGGTATAAAACCTGCCCCTACGTCAATCAATATATTGCGTGCGCGCAAAGACTTTTTCAGCAGCCTTGTACAAGTCCTGCCCAAACTTGGCCTATGTGTCTGATGATATGAGAATGAATTTCTGCGAATATCTTTTCTTTGCACACGAAAAAAGGGTGTCCCACAACGAATGCGGGACACCCTTATAGGTGATTTCCAAACGGAAATCGGATATTCTAAAAACTAATGACTTCTTTCGGCCGTGATTAGCAGAGCTTGCGAGCACCATCGCCGATGACCACGTCAATCAGGATGGGCTTCTTGCCATACTTCTGCTGGAATTTCTCCACTACAACTTTCTTGAAGTTGGGCACCAGTTCATCGGCAATCAGGTTGATAGTGCATCCGCCGAAGCCGCCGCCCATAATTCTGGAACCGGTTACGCCTTCTTCTTTGGCCACGTCGTTAAGGAAATCCAATTCCTCGCAAGAAACTTCGTATTCCTTGCTAAGACCGTAGTGGGTCTCATACATCATCTGGCCAACGGTTTCGTAATCGTCATGCTCCAAGGCATCGCACACTGCCAAGACGCGAACAATTTCGCCAATCACATAATGGGCGCGCTTGTATTCATCGCCCGTGATTTCGCCCTTCACCTCATCGAGCATGGCGTAGTCTGCGTCGCGCAAAGACTTCACTTCGGGGTGCTTCTTCGCGATAATCTCGGCCACGTGCTCACATTGGAGACGGCGCTCGTTGTAGGGCGACCCTACGAGCTCATGCTTAACGCACGAGTTCACCAACAGGAGCTGATAGCCCTTGGGGTGCCATGGGAAATACTCGTATTCTCCGGAGCGGCAGTCGAGGCGCAAGAGCGAACCGGCCTTACCCAAAACAGAGATGGCTTGATCCATGATGCCACAGTTCACGCCCACATACTTGTGCTCGGTGCGCTGGCCCACGCGAGCCAATTCCATCTTCTCAATCTTATTGTCGCCCCATAGGTCGTTGAGACCATAAGCGTATGTGCTCTCCAATGCGGCTGACGAGCTCATACCGGCGCCCAGAGGCACATCGCCTGCAAAGGCAGTGTTGAATCCCTCCACGGGCACGCCCAAAGCCATCATCTCACGGCACACGCCAAAGATATAGCGCGCCCAAGTAGCGGTGGGACCTTGCTCGTCATCGATAGAAAACTCGGTATAGTCCTTTAAGTCGATGCTGTACGCGCGAACGATGCGGGTTCCGTTGGGCTTAATCTCGGCGATGATGCCCTGAGTAACAGCTCCGGGGAATACATAGCCATTATTATAATCGGTGTGCTCACCAATCAGATTGATGCGGCCCGGAGCTGCGTATACGTTGCCGGTTGTGCCATCGAAATGCTTGATAAATCTGGAACGTACGTCTTCGATAGTTAGTTTCATAATACTTGAGTTTGTGAGGTTTGTTGAAATAATATTGTCAATATGCTCAAAGAATGAGCTTACTTCACTTCAATCTTCTTGGAAGGACGGCTGCCCACCAATGCGTAGAAGAGGATGTAGGCGGCGCACAATACGATAACCCAGTAGCTGGCGTTGAACGAACCAAAGGCGTCGGCCACACCTGCTTCGATGGCTACCATCACGGCGCAACCAAATACCATCGTCATAAAGATGCCGGAAGCAATGGCGGTGTATTTGCCCAGTCCCTCTACGGCCATGTTGAAGATGCCGCCCCACATCACGCTGGTGCAAAGACCCACAAGGAGGAATGCGAATACGCCCACGGGCACAGAAGCCCAGATTACCTGGAGTTTGCCCCAATCAATGCCGGGAACATTTACGGTAACATCGGCGGGAGCAAAGATTCCGAACAGAACCAATCCGATGCAAACGATGGAAACAATGGTGATTAGTGTGCGGCTGCTAACCTTGCCGCCGATGCTGGCGCCTACCAAACGGCCCACCAACATCATAAGCCAATAAACGGCCACGATTAGTCCCACGATGCCTGCGTCCATGCCAAGGCCGGGGGTGGCTGCATCGGGAGCAGTGGTGAGATACTGCATCACGTATGTGGGCACACCCACCTCGATACCCATATAAAGGAAAATAGCTATGATACCCAAAACGAAATGACGATAAGAGCAAGCGCCCTTGATGAGAGAAATTGTGCCTTCATGTTTCTCCTGCTCGGGCTCATCGATATGGGTGAACGCAATCACGATAAAGCCAATCACAAAGATGGCCAACGCAATCATAAGGGCGGGAGTGGCATCAGAGATATGGGCTTTGGTAGCATCACCGATGAGGGCTCCCATCAGAATGTAGCAAGCCACAGCAGCGGCAGAGTTAAAAACACCGCCAATCTGGATATACTGATTACCCTTGTTGCCGCCGCCGCCCAGGATGTTGAGCATGGGGTTTACAACGCAGTTGAGAATACACATTGTGAAGCCGCTTACAAATGCGCCAATCAGATAAACCACGAAAGCGCTCTCCTTGCCCACGTGCCCGCTGAGCCATTGAATCAGAATACCGCAAATACCGATAAACAAACCGATAAGAGCCGTCTTTTTATAGCCGAATTTGCTGATAAGCATGCCGGAAGGGATGCCCATCACCAAATAGGCGATAAAGTTGCCGTAGTTGCCGATTTGCGACAGCAGGTTGCTTGCGCCGAAGTCGTTTTTAACGATGACTGCCATCGGTGAACATAGGTTTGTTACGAAGGCAATCATTGCGAACAGGGCCACCATTACAATGATAGCTGCCCATTGTTTCTTTTGAGTACTCATGATAAATTAAAAATGTTTAGTTGTTATTGAATTTAGGAATTTGCAAACAAAAAAGGAAAGCGATTATTTGTCGGTGCCAAACTTATAGATAGTGCGCTGTGAGTAGATTTCGCCCGGATTGAGCACCACCGAGGGGAAATGAGGCTTATTGGGGCTGTCGGGGAAGTGCTGCGCCTCAAAGCAGAGGGCGGAGTGTTTGCCAAAGGTGGCGCCGTGGGTGCCGGGGAAGCCATCGGCCCAGTTGTCTGTGTAGAATTGCAGGCCGGGCTCGGTGGTATAGACTTCCATTGTGCGCCCATGCTTGGGCTCCACCACTGTGGCAGCCAACGAAAGTTCGCCCACTTCGTTCTTGTTGAGCACAAAGCAATGGTCGTAGCCGGTGCCGTTTTTCAATTGTTCATTATCTTGATTAATGTCGCGCCCCACGGGCTTGGGCTCGGTGAAATCAAACGGTGTGCCCTTTACCTTTAGGATTTCGCCGGTGGGAATGGAAGTCTCATCGATGGGCAGATAGAAATTGGCGTTGATACTCACAATCTGATCCAAAGCCTCGGGGGTGGGGTGGCCCAATCCCTGCAGAGAGAAGAAGCCGTGGCTGGTCATATTGACGATGGTCTTCTTGTTGGTGGTGCCACGATAATCAATGATAAGTTCATTTTCGTCTGTCCACGTATAGCGCACGGTCATTTTCAGCTCGCCGGGGAATCCCTCCTCGTAATAAGCCGATATATAGCGCAAAACCAGTGTTTGCTCGTTTATTTGCTCGGCATCCCATACGCGGGCATGAAATCCTGTGGGACCGCCGTGGAGGTGGTTGGGGCCATTATTGACAGCCAACTGGTATTCCTTGCCGTTAAGGTGGAATTTGCCCTTGGCAATGCGGTTACCATAGCGGCCCACCAGTGTGCTCAAAAATGGCTCGGGGCTATTGATGACGCCATCAATGTTGTCGTGCCCTTGAATCACGTTGGCTATGTTGCCGTCTCTGTCGGGCACCATAATAGAAACAATGGCACCGCCATAATTGGTGATGCCAACTTCGTTACCGTCTGCATTCTTCAGAATGTAGAGATTCGTTTGCTTGCCCTGAATGATTTCTTGGAAATCGGCGGCTTTGAGGCCGCTCAAATTGTTTGTAACTGTATCCATGTTCTGGTTTGTTAGAAGGAATTTCAATGCAAATATAAGTAATCATACTCAAAATGCAAACTTTCAGTTACAAAAAAATGATAATCCGCCGTCTTTTTCCATTTCTGGAATAAAAAATGAAGAAAGTATGACGCCCCACGGCCGTGATAGGTCTGAAAAATATAAAAGCAAAATTGGCAAAACGGATATGGAGAATCTCCGATTTTGGGAACAACCTTTTGCCTTGTTTTTAGAACTCCTGAATGTCTATCTGCGTGGCCGAGGAGTAGGTTTTTAATAGTTGTGCAAAGCGCTGCGCACAATCCAGAACATGGGCTTTGTCGCCATCATAACCATTGATGACAGCCAGAATAGCCGTGGTGTTGAGCGAGAGCTTGGTGCGCTCATTGTCGCTGGTGGGGGTGCCGATGCCGCCAATGTTGTCTCGGTAGACGGGTAGGCCCTCGATGTTTAGCGGACCGCGCCCGATGCCTTCGTATGGCTCGTCGTGCTTGCCCACGCCAAGGCTGATGGTGTCGCCTTCTATTTTGTTGTAATCAAATCCCCCAATGCTATAGGCGTATTCTATACTGGCCAGATTGACGGCGTCCACTAAGGTGGAAATTTGGTAAAGCCCTTTTCCCTGCATCACCCTGCGTATAAGAGCTTCGTTTGAGGGGCGATAGCGGCTGGGGTCTTTGCCGAGCTTGCGATAAATCTGGCGGGTGGCGGAGATTCCCGGGATTTGCTTGAGCGTTTCGGTGGTGTAGCGGGCGGCAATGTTGGTGAGGGTGGTTTCTATTTCGCTCCATAAAGCGGCGGAACGCTCTGTGTTAGCTACGCAGGCATAGACGGCTGCGCCTGAAAAGTTGTGGCACGCTTTGCGTATGCCGTCTTCTACGATTATTTCCTTTCTTGTCAGCATTATTGGGCTATACTAATATTCTTGTGTTTATTAACGATTTCTTTGCCGTGTGTGTGCGAAACCTTCCGCAACAGAGGAACATTCTTTGGCGTCAGAAATTTCTCGTCTCTCCATCAAAGGAATCCCTGATGCTTAAGAGCCTCAATCAGAGTGGCGGACATGGCTCTGCAATCATCGCCGCGATAGCGGATGTCTGTGAAGATTTGAGCGAGCGTCTGCTTGTGATTTATCTCCACAAAGTGGCGATTTTCTTCAAGGCTCTCTTTCTCCTTATAATAACGGTCAATATCTGCGTTTGAGTAATCGCGGTATTGCTCATCGTGGATAATAG
>CAZQVW010000169.1:0-5552 GCA_964596865.1 uncultured Bacteroidaceae bacterium | reverse complement strand
AGCCTTAGGCAGGTGGCCAAGCAGGTATATTAAGAAAACGAAAGTCGGCCGCAGACAACAACTCATATATATAATAAGGAGACAAACAGCAGCCATAAGCGACAACTCAGGCACAACAAGTAGACAATAATGTTTAAGGATGTAGTGGGCCAGAAAGAAGCAAAGCGCATCCTGCTTTCTCAAGTGAAAGCGGGGCGTCTGCCTCACGCACTATTATTGAGCGGTGAGACCGGCTTCGGCACATTGGCCTTGGCTTTGGCCTTAGCCAACTATGTCCTATGCCATAATCGGGGCGAGCAAGACAGTTGCGGCGAATGCAGTGGGTGCGTTAAGGTAAAGAAGCTCATTCATGCCGACCTTCACTTCTCGTTTCCCATAATCAAAAAGGGCAGTGGCGACACCACCGCCGATGCCTATATGCCCCAATGGATTAGTCAGTTAAAAGACGACCCTTATTTCGACCTTAACGATTGGACATCGATAATTAGCGATGGCAAGAAGCAAGCCGTCATCCCCGATGCCGAATGCGACAACGTAATCAAGAAGATGTCGCTCACTTCCTACGAGGGCGGCAAGAAAGTGATGATTATGTGGTTGCCGGAAAGGATGACGGTAAATGCTGCAAACACGTTATTAAAAACATTGGAGGAGCCCACCAAAGACAGTCTGTTCATTCTTTGTTCTGAACACCCCGAGCTCCTGCTCACCACCATCGTGAGCCGCACCCAGCGCATCGATGTGCCGCCAATCAACTTGGAAGACCTCACCCAGGCGCTGATGCAACGCCGTGGATTGGGACGCGACACGGCCATGAGCGTGGCCCGCACCAGTGGAGGCAGTTATCTGCGCGCCCTGCGCCAGTTGTGCGATAGCGACGAGGACAGCAAAATGCTCCAGACCTTTATCCAACTGATGCGACTGGCCTATGTGCGCAACCTGCCCGCCCTAATGCAATGGAGCGACACCATGGCAGCGCTCAATAGGGAGCAACAGCAAACCTATCTGGCGTATATGCAGGGCCTGCTAAGGGAAAACTTTATATACAACTTCCATCATTCGGAGCTCAACTTTATGACGCCCCAAGAGAGCGCCTTCGCCTCGAAATTCGCCCGCTTTATCAACGAGCGAAACATCATCCGCTTCGTCAACGAGTTTTCACGCGCACAAAAAGACGTGGCCGGAAATGTCAATGGCCGCACAATATTCTTCAACCTCGCCCTGCGCACGATTATTCTGCTTAGGGCGTAGTCTAAAATATAAACAATCAAGATCTATGATCAACGCATTTTGCTGCGCAGGCAGAGGATTGAGCGCCAAGGGGTGCTCCCGCCAAGATAAGCAGCTCAACACATACGACTACCTCAACGATGTCCCCGGCGCACAGGCCATGACCGACCTCGTGGAGGTGCAGTTTAAGAACACCCACAAAGATTATTTCATCAACAGCAACCATCTGCCTATACAAAAGGGCGATGTGGTGGCGGTGGAGGCCACGTCCGGCCACGACATCGGCACCGTTAGTCTCACAGGGCCGCTGGTGCCGCTACAGATGTCGAAACAAAGGCTGAAAGCCGATGCCGGCACCAAACGCATCTACCGCCTGGCGCGCGAGGTGGACATAGAAAAATTCCACGAGGCCAAAGCCCTGGAACAAAGCACAATGATTCGCTCCAGGGCCATCGCCAAAGAATTGGGACTGAACATGAAAATCGGCGATGTGGAATATCAAGGCGATGGCGGCAAGGCCATTTTCTATTATATCGCTGATCAAAGGGTGGACTTCCGCCAACTGATTAAAGTGCTGGCGCAGGAATTTGGTATCCGCATCGAAATGAAACAAATTGGCGCACGCCAAGAGGCAGGTCTGATTGGAGGCTTTGGCCCGTGCGGGCGCGAGATGTGTTGCGCCACATGGATGAAAAACTTCTCGACAGTAAACACCGGCGCCGCGAGATGCCAAGACGTCTCCTTGAACCCCCAGAAATTAGCGGGGCAATGCGCCAAACTGAAATGCTGCCTCAATTACGAAGTGCCTGTATATATGGAGGCCGCACAGAAGTTGCCGCGACGCGACATCCACTTGGAAACCGCCGACGCCACCTATTATTATTTTAAGGCCGACATCCTCAGCGGTCTTGTCTCCTATTCCACCGACCGCCACTTGGCTGCCAACGTAGTAACCATCACTTCCGAGCGCGCCGCACAGATTATCGAGATGAATGCGCGCGGCGAAAAGCCCCTCACCCTCACTCCTGAAGGCGAAGTGAGCGCAAAACCGCGCGTTGTGGACTTGGCCGAACAGGATAGCCTCACTCGTTTCGACCACAGTAAACGCCGCAAGAAACGCCGCCCACAACAAAACAACAATCAGCGACAAGGGCAACACAACGGTCAGCGCCCACCGCGCCGCGATAATCGCAAGCAATGATACGCGTGCCCAACGTTATCCTTTCATGTCTTACGCTTCTCCCACGCGCGGGATTAACCGCTATACAAGCGGGCAAAACAGCGTGCGCGATAATTGTTGCTCTGCTTGCAATGGCAACTTTTTCCGGTTGTTCCTCGCCGCAGGAAGACAACGTCATCTTCCGTTACCGCCAGATGCCAGATAATAGTTGGGATCGCCAAGACAGTATCATTTTCAATATAGATAGCGTGAGCCATAGCGGACTCTACCGTTTGAGCGTGGCGCTTAGGACCACCAGTGAGGTGCCCTTTCAAAGTGTGGCCGTGGTGGTGGAAGAAGATCTGAGGCGTCCCCACTTTTATCGCAAGGACACGGTGAATGTTGTCCTCACCGACAGGCGCGGCAACATTGAGGGTAGCGGCCTGGTATTACACAATTATTTGATGCCCGATGCCAAAGTAATCCGTCTGCGCCGTGGCCAGCGCGGGAGGGTGAAAGTATCCCATATCATGCGCCGAATGCAATTAGACGGCATCCGCGATATTGGTGTTCGCATCCAGCGCATAGAGCATCAAGAATAAGGTTGAAAGAATGATACTCGCAGCAATCGACATAGGGTCAAATGCAGTACGCCTGCTGATAAAAGATACTCGCCCTTACGAGGCAACAAAAAACAATAAGGCGGAAGCCCGGGCAGCCTTCCTCAATTCGTTAGACCACGTTGGCCCCGCCGATTATTATGAGCGCCAACCGCTCAAAAGCGGGATGGATGTGTTTGACGGCGGCATGATTAGGCAGGCCACTGCGCTGAAGCTCACAGCTATTATCGCGCGCTTTGCCACGAAGATGAAGGAAATGGGCGTAGACCACTACCGCGCTTGCGCCACTTCCGCCTACCGCGATGCCACTAACGGGCGCGACATTGCCCGCCAAATCACAGAAGCCACCGGCGTGGCTATCGAAGTAATTAGCGGCGACGAGGAAGCTCGCCTCACCAGGATGAGCCTTATCATTCCCCCGCAATGGGCAGACCATATCGCGGTAATATCAGATGTGGGCGGCGGCAGTACAGAATTGAGCGTGATCCAAAACGGTGAGGTACTCTTTTCACATTCTTATAAGTTGGGATCAATGCGCTATCTCTGCCACCAGCAAGCCCCTGCGGAGGAACAACTCATTGATGCCCAGTGCGCAAAAATTCGCCAAACTTACAACAACATCCATTACTTCGGTGTGGGAGGTTGTATCAAGTTTATGAACACTTATATCAACAGTCTCTCCTGCAACAATGCCCCGCAAGCAAGTCAAACAGAAACAGAACCTGAAGACTATTCCGGCCGCACAGTTTCAGTTGAGCATTTGGAGGAAATATATGCCGACCTCAAAATGCGCACTGTGGATTCGATTGTAAATCATTACCACTTGCCGCGCGAACGAGCCGACATCCTCACTCCCGCAAGTTCCATTTATCTGCGCATTGCCCACGCTCTTAAGATAAACACCATTATTGTGCCATCTATTGGCGTACGCAACGGCATTATCACCCAGCTTTTTCGCCGCTTTGCCAAATAGCGCGGTCTCCACATGCCGCATCTTGCGTTTTGTGGCGAGAGAAATTTGGATAAAAAAAAAGAAACGATTATCTTTGCATATCGCAAGGACAATCGTTTCTTCATTATTATGGAAAATTACAAGATTTGCGTAGTAGGATTAGGCTATGTGGGATTGCCATTGGCTCGCCTGTTCTCCACTAAATACCAAACCGTAGGCTACGACCTCAACAAAGCACGCGTAGACGCCCTAATGACAGGCCATGACGCCACGTTGGAAGTAAGCGATGACCTCCTTAAAGACGCCATTGACAATCATCGTCTCCTTTGCACAGCCAACATCAATGATATCAAAGACTGCAACATATATATAGTGGCAGTGCCTACGCCGGTGGACGAAAACAACCGGCCTGACCTCGAGCCTTTACGCAGCGCCAGTAAGACGGTGGGCAAGGTGATTGACAAGGGCGACATCGTGATCTATGAATCCACGGTTTACCCTGGCGTAACAGAAGAAGAATGCCTGCCGGTGGTGGAAAAAGAGTCCGGATTGAAATTCAACACCGATTTCTTTGCCGGATATTCGCCCGAACGCATCAATCCTGGCGACAAGGAGCACACCGTAGAAAAGATCAAGAAAGTTACCTCCGGCTCCACACCTCAAGTGGCCGACATCGTGGACAATCTTTACAATTCCGTCCTTGTGAACGGCACCCACAAAGCCCCCTCTATCAAGGTGGCCGAAGCCAGTAAGATCATTGAAAATTCGCAAAGAGACGTAAACATCGCTTTCTTCAACGAATTGGCTAAAATTTTCAATGCAATGGGAATTGACACGCACGATGTCATTGAGGCAGCCTCCAGCAAATGGAATTTCATCAAACTTAGTCCGGGCCTCGTGGGTGGTCATTGCATCAGCGTAGACCCCTATTACCTTATCCAGAAGGCACAGGTGTATGGAGTGTTGCCCAGAGTGATGTCCAACGCCCGCAGACTCAATGATGGCATGGGTGATTACGTGGCAACGCAGACTATCAAGGCCATGAACAAAAAGGGAGTGATGGTAAAGGATGCAAATATACTTATCCTCGGCATCACCTTCAAAGAAAACTGTCCCGACATACGCAACACAAAAGTGGTGGACATTTATCACACTTTCCTAGAATACACCCCCAACATAACGGTCTACGACCCTTGGGCTGACGCCACGCGCGTGAAAGCCGAATACAGCATCAACATCATGGGAAGCGACATACAGACATTGGAACACCAATTCGACGCCGTGGTATTGGCTGTGGCCCACAAAGAGTTTCTCTCTCTGGACGTCCGCAATTTCCTACGCCAGAAAAACGGTGTGGTTTATGATGTGAAAGGATGTCTGCCCCGCCAAGCTGTGGACGCTCGGTTATAATCTCACAACAACATAAAGCAACAATCGCGCATCAATTATCATAATATGATTTATTGATGCGCAATTGCTTTTCCATACAAGTCTGAGCAAGTAAGAAGCGACATCGCCGCTTCTGAAACGTGATTTACAGTATCCGTCCGAAATATGCCGACTTTTATATGGCTTTTTTAATTGCGAACTTTGC
>CAZQVW010000168.1:0-5584 GCA_964596865.1 uncultured Bacteroidaceae bacterium | reverse complement strand
GTTTATTGTGTAAGTTCTAATGCTGTGGATTTTCATTGGATGTGCTCGTTGGTATAAAAACAAGAGCGCTGATAGTGATGCCCCCAAAGGCTTTGTTGGCTTCATAGAAATGTTTGTTATGATGGTGAATGATGATATTATCAAGCCTTGTATTGGCGAGAAGCATTATCGTCCTTATTCGCCGTATTTGATGACTGCCTTTTTCTTTATTTTCCTTTGTAATCTCATTGGCTTGATTCCTATATTCCCAGGCGGAGCAAATCTCACTGGCAATATCGCAATAACTCTCTTCTTGGCTTTGTGTACATTCTTAGCTATTAATCTGTTTGGAAATAAGGAGTATTGGCTCGATATTTTCTGGCCTAAAGTTCCTTTGTGGCTGAAGTGCCCGGTGCCTATGATGCCTGTAATAGAGTTTTTCGGCGTGTTTACTAAACCCTTTGCGTTGATGGTACGTCTGTTTGCCAATATCTTCGCAGGACACGCAATTGTACTGTCGCTAACATGCGTAATCTTTATATCTTGTCAGATTGGTGTAGTAATAGGTGCTGGTCTCAGTGCGGTCTCTGTTGTGATGATTATCTTCATGGATTGTCTTGAACTGCTGGTCGCATTTATTCAGGCCTACGTTTTCACAATGTTGAGTGCCGTCTTTATCGGATTGGCTCATCAAGAAGAACATCCGAATCCTGAATTGGCAGGTAAATAAACTGATTACGATAATGCTTGACTGCTCGTCTATCTATTAAATTAAATAAGATATATCCCCCGCGGAAATTTATAAACAAAAATACTAATCACTAAACACAAAAAATTATGTTGTCATTAATTATGTTGCAAGTTGCAGCTGCCTCGCTGGCACAGATTGGCGCTGGCATCGGTGCAGGTTTGGCCGCTATTGGCGCTGGTATCGGTATTGGTAAGATTGGTGGTAGTGCAATGGAAGCTATCGCTCGTCAGCCACAGGCTACTGGTGATATTCGTATGAATATGATTATCATTGCGGCTCTTGTGGAAGGTGTGGCTCTGTTCGCTGTGATTGTTTGCTTGTTGTGCTTGTTCATGTAATGGACGCACTTATTTTGTAACTTGTTCTGCATCTCACCATTCTATCATTATAATTTATGCCATCGTTTCTAACACCAGATCCAGGGCTACTTTTTTGGATGCTTATCGCATTTCTGATTGTGCTCTTCCTGTTGGCTAAATATGGGTTTCCCGTTATTGTCGACATGGTAGACAAGCGCAAGCAGTATATTGATGAGTCGCTTAAGAGTGCCAGGGAGGCCAATGAGAAATTGGCCAACATCCAGGCCGAGTGCCAAGCGATGCTAAAGGATGCTCAGACGAGGCAATCGCAAATACTGAAAGATGCCACAGCCACAAGAGATAAGATTGTAAATCAATCTAAGGACAAAGCTCAAGAAGAAGCTGCACGCATTATTGATGATGCGCGAAAGCAGATTTTGGCGGAGCAAGAAAAGGCTCAGCGCCAATTGCGCTCTCAAGTGGCAGAGCTCTCTATTCAAATTGCCTCAAAGATTTTGGCTCGCAACCTCCAAAAAGAAGACGAGCAAACCCAGTGGATAGATCAGATTCTTAATCAGATTTCTGAAGATAAGTAGTTGTAAAGTAAGTAATAAGTCAGGAGGTTTTCCTGCTTCTTAATACACACACATAGACATCAATTATGGATATCGGAATTGTTTCTTCTCGCTATGCTAAGGCGCTGTACCAATTTGCCAAGGCTCATAATCAGCAAGACGAGGTCTATGCTGCAATGAACACCCTTGGTAGTTCCTATAGGGAGGTGCCGCGATTGAGTATCATATTGGAGAACCCGTCTATGAACGCTAATGATAAGCTTCATTTGCTTCTCACTGCATCGGGAGATTCCGCAATCACGTGTTTAACTGCTTTCTTCAAAATGGTCATCCATAAAGGCCGTGTCAATATGTTGCCTTTTATAGCCCAATCTTTTATTCGTGTTTATCTGGAGAAAAAGAATATGATTAAATGTCATCTCACAGTTCCTGCCCATTTGAGCGAAACTACTGTGGAGCGCATCAAATCTATTGTAGAGGATAAAACGAATAAATCAGTGGAGTTTTCCTTGTCTATTGATCCCGCAATCATTGGTGGATTTGTTTTGGAATACAATGCAAATTGCCTTGATGCGAGTGTGGCTGGTCAGCTTAAGGCTATTCGTAAACAAATTGTTTAGATTCACTCTGTGATTATTTAATAAAATCTATTTATGCCAAGTAAAATAAAACCAAGCGAAGTCTCTGAAGTGCTTTTCAAAGAACTGGAAGGCATGAAGACCGATGTCCAGTTTGAAGAGGTGGGCAAGGTGCTCAATATCTCCGATGGAGTGGCCCGTTTGTATGGCCTTAATAATGTAGGTGAAAACGAACTTGTGGAGTTTGAGAACGGCACCAAAGCTATCGCGATGAACTTGGAAGAAGATAATGTCGGCGTTGTGCTGTTTGGTTCTTCTGAAGGCATCAAGGAGGGCGATGTGGCTCGTAGGACAGGTCGTATTGCTTCTATTGATGTAAGCGATGAAATGATAGGCCGCGTTATTAATACGCTGGGTGAGCCAATAGATGGCGGTGGTCCGATTGGTGGCGAAAAATATGAAATGCCTCTCGATCGCAAAGCTCCAGGTGTGGTCTTTCGTCAGCCAGTAACTGAACCGCTCCAGACAGGTCTTAAGGCTATTGATTCGATGATCCCTATCGGTCGCGGACAGCGTGAGCTTATCATTGGCGACCGTCAAACAGGAAAATCGGCTATAGCAATTGATACTATCATCAATCAGAGAGAGAATTTCCTTAACGGTGATCCTGTCTATTGCATATACGTTGCTGTAGGGCAAAAGGCTTCCACTGTGGCCACTGTGGTAAAGACGCTTAGAGAGCACGGTGCCATGGATTATACCATCGTTGTCTCTGCCACCGCTGCCGAGCCTGCTTCTATGCTTTATTATGCTCCATTTGCGGGGGCTGCTATAGGCGAGTATTTCCGCGATAGAGGCAAGCATGCTCTTGTGGTGTATGATGACCTTTCCAAGCAGGCTGTGGCTTATCGTGAGGTGTCGCTAATCTTGCGTCGCCCCTCTGGTCGTGAGGCTTATCCTGGTGATGTGTTTTATTTGCATAGCCGCCTTTTGGAGCGTGCTGCAAAGATTAATGCCCAGCAGGAAGTGGCAGAGAAAATGAATGACCTGCCCGACTGTATGAAGGGTAAGGTAAAAGGTGGTGGCTCGCTTACCGCGCTACCTATTATTGAGACTCAGGCTGGTGATGTGTCTGCATATATTCCTACCAATGTGATTTCAATCACTGATGGCCAGATTTATCTTGACACCAACTTGTTTAACCGCGGCCAGCGCCCTGCTATTGATGTTGGTATCTCTGTGAGTCGTGTGGGCGGAAGTGCTCAAATAAAGAGCATGAAGAAAATTGCCGGTACTCTGAAGATAGATCAAGCGCAATATCGTGAGTTGGAGTCTTTCTCTAAATTCTCTTCAGACATGGATCCCGTTACCGCCATGACTCTTGATCGTGGTAGAAAGAATAATGTCCTTTTGGTGCAGGCCCAGTATAATCCTATGCCTGTGGAGGAACAGATTGCCATACTCTATTGCGGTACCAGAGGATTGCTTCGAGATGTACCCTTGGATAAGGTATCAGAATTCCAGGATAATTTCTTGCAAGTAATGCGCTCGCAATATAAAGAGAGTGTGCTTGATGTCCTCAAGGCAGGCAAGATCAATGATGACGTTGAAGCTATTATCCAGCGCGTTGCATCAGATGTAGCCGGACAGTTTGCTTCGGCTTAATTATCGGGTAAACAAAATATTAATTAGGATGGCTTCATTAAAAGAAGTAAAGACGCGCATAAATTCTGTTAGTAGCACGCGTAAGATTACCAGTGCCATGAAGTTGGTGGCTTCCTCCAAGCTCCACAAGGCTCAGGCGGCCATCCAGAATATGCGTCCTTATCAAAGTAGGCTAAATAGAATTATGACTGCTTTTGCTGGCGACATAAGTGATGGAGTGAGTTCTCCGTACGTGGATGTGCGCCCAGTGAAAAAGGCAGTTGTGGTGTGTCTGTCATCAAATTCCAGTCTCTGTGGTGCTTTCAACGCAAATGTTATCAAGCATACGCTCGCCGTCATATCCGATTTGCGTAGCCAAGGCGTGGAGAACGTGGAAGTTTTGCCTATTGGACAGAAGGTTGCAGATAAGATGAAAAAAGAGGGTTTCTCTTTTCAATCATCTAATGCAAATATCCTTGAGCACACACACTATTCCGATGTCTATAAACTCTCGGCTTCGCTGATGCAGCGTTTCAGTGAAAAAGAGATTGACAAGGTTGTGATTGTGTACAACCATTTCAAATCTACTTCCTCGCAGGTGGTGGTTACAGACCAACTATTGCCTGTGTCATTACCTGCGAGTGGTAATGATGGCGAGAGTAATAGTGTTTCTCACGATTTTATTATAGAGCCATCAAAGGAGGCTTTGGTTGAAGCGCTTATTCCCAATGTCTTGACGTTGAATTTGTTTACTGCGGTGCTGGACAGTTTGGCCGCAGAACATTCTGCACGCGTTGTGGCAATGCAGACTGCCACGGATAATGCAGATGAACTCTTGCATGATCTAACGCTGATGTATAATAAATCCCGCCAAGCAGCTATCACTTCAGAGCTTCTTGATATTGTGGGAGCTTCTTTCCAATAATATTGTAAATAGGCTGAAACTCATTTGTGGGTTTCAGCCTATTTTTTTGTTATAGAATGAAATGATGCTCTGGGAAGGGACATCGTATCACTGTTTATATGGTATTCGTCCGAAAAGAGCCGACTTGATAGCCGGCTCTATTCTTTGTAGTTGTGGGGAAGAAGTTGTATCAAATCTTCCTCGTCCATCTGCGGACGTATGTTTTCCAACGGTATCCGTCCGAAATATGCCGACTTTTGTATGGCTTTTTTAATTGTGAACTTTGCGTTCAAAAAACGCGATGTTTAATTTGAATGAAAGCAACCCATTTGTCATGTTGCTAAATCCGACGGATACTTTATTTGTGGTAATTCATTGTGAGATCTATAATAGAGACTTATTTTGTTTGTTAAACAATGAGCCTTTTCGGACGGATACAATGGGTGTCGCTTTGTTTTGACAATGTAAAAATTAACGCCGAGACAAAGTCAGGGGACGCAACAATGATTTCTCCCGCAAACGATTGGCATAACTCAAAAGGCACAGACCCCAATCCGTTTATGGGGATTAAGTGGACACCGGCCATTACTCATACGTCTGAAATACCATGCAGTATCGTATGTAGAAGGCATTCAGGATAAGGTAATCATAGGTTTTGTAGTAAACAAAGATAGTAAAGTTAGTAATGTAAAAATATTAAAGAGCTTCGACAAATATTGCGATGATGAAGACAAGTGCGTAGTGCAGATATTTCTGAAATTCATTCCCGGCATCAAGCAAGGTAAACCTGTAAAAGCGCTAACTTTTTCGTTATTGTCTATTCTTCCAGTATGACAATTCTAAAAAGCGTCTAC
>CAZQVW010000167.1:0-5628 GCA_964596865.1 uncultured Bacteroidaceae bacterium | reverse complement strand
TTTGATATGAAATTTTGCTATGGCGAAGCATAATGATTTGGGTCGTTTGGGCGAGTTTCCTTCGCAATTGCTTTGTTCTTTCTGTATGCCGTTTCTTTTGCGCTAATTTTTCTTGGTACCCGTCCGAATAGAGCCGACTATCAATTTACTCCGTTTCTGTCCGAAATACTTTGGAATGCTATGCTTTTGGTTGGTGTTGAAAAAATGCGTAACTTTGCATTATTCAAATGAGCATTGAATTGTGATTACCGCGTGAAATAAAAAGTAAAAGAACTATGGCAGAAACACAATTGACTCCGATGATGGCGCAATTTAGGGAACTGAAGAAACAACACCCTGATGCGCTGATGCTGTTTCGTTGCGGCGATTTTTATGAGACATATTGTGAGGACGCTGTCATTGCTGCTCAAGTATTGGGCATCACGCTTACTCATAGGTCTAATAGGGGGAGTGCTCAGGCCACAGAGATGGCGGGCTTTCCGTATCATGCTGTAGATACCTATCTTCCCAAATTAATTCGTGCCGGTTATCGAGTGGCCATTTGCGACCAGTTGGAGGATCCTAAGCTGACAAAGAAATTGGTGAAGCGTGGTGTAACGGAATTGGTTACCCCTGGCGTGGCCTTAACCGACAATGTGCTGGCCCAGAAAGAAAATAATTTTGTTTCTGCTATTTGTATTGAAAAAGGTGAATGCGGATTGGCATTGTTGGATATTACGACAGGCGAATTTGCTGTGGCAGAAGGCACAATTGATTATATCAGCAAATTATTAAACAGTTTCTCGCCCAAGGAGGTCTTGATTGAGAGGGGCACGAAAGAGAAATTTCAAAAGGAATTTGGCACCAGTTTTTTTATATTTGAATTAGATGATTGGAATTTCTCTACCAAAAACTGTATTGACCGTCTTTGCAGGCATTTCCACGTAAGGAATATGAAAGGTTTCGGCGTGAGCCATATGCCCACCGCTCTCACCTCTGCGGGCGCAATCCTTTTTTATCTTGATGATACCAAGCATTCCCATATTAATCATATTACGACCATCTCCCGCATAGACGAAGACCGCTATGTCCGGTTGGATAACTTCACTATGCGCAATTTGGAGATACTTCAGCCGATGACGCCGGAGGGTAAGAGCCTTCTTCAGGTGCTGGATCGCACCTCCACTCCAATGGGCGCCAGAATGCTCCGGCGTTGGTTGGCTTTCCCCTTGTGCGATGTGGCTCAAATTACGCGTAGGCAGAATTGTGTGGAACATTTCTTCCGCTCCCCCGAATTAAAGGAGACCGTTTTGGAGAATATCAAGCTCATTGGCGACATGGAGAGGCTTGTGGCAAAGTTGGCTGCGCTTCGCATCAACCCAAGGGAGATGGAACAGTTGCGCTACGACTTGGAGGCCATGGCGCCGGTGAAAAAAGCTTTGGATGAAACCGATTTGGCTTCGCTCCGCGAGATTGGCGGCAAGATTGACCTTTGCGAAGATTTGCGCAACATGATTGCCAAAACCCTCCGACCCGATCCCCCTGCACTTTTGGCAAAGGGCGATTTTATTGGCAACGGAGTGGACGAGGAATTGGATCGCTTGCGCAAGTTATCCACGTCTTCCAAGCAATACTTGATGGAGATGCAGCAGAAAGAGGCCGAGCGCACGGGAATTCAAAGCCTAAGAATAGGCTACAACAATGTCTTCGGCTATTATTTGGAGGTTAGAAACACGTATAAGAACCTCGTGCCGAAAGAATGGGTACGCAAGCAGACTTTGGCGCAGGCCGAGCGATATATCACCGAGGAACTAAAACAGTATGAGGACGAGATTTTAGGCGCGCAAGAGAAGATTCTGGTGCTGGAGAACAAGATTTATGCGCAGTTGATACAGGACGCCCAAAAATATATCAATACGCTGCAAAAAGACGCCGTCCAAGTGGCCACTGTGGACTGCCTATTGTCTTTCGCCCTCATTGCTGCGGAGCATAAGTATGTGAGGCCCGTGGTGGACGACACCACTGAATTGGAAATCGTGCAGGGGCGTCACCCCGTCATAGAGACACAGCTGGAAGCCGGCGAGACTTATATTCCTAACGATGTCCGTTTGGATACCACTAAGCAGCAGATTATCATTATTACCGGTCCGAATATGTCTGGTAAGTCGGCTTTGTTGCGCCAGACGGCTCTAATCACGCTTATGGCTCAGGTGGGCTCCTTTGTGCCCGCAGACAAAGCGAGAGTGGGCATAGTGGATAAAATCTTTACGCGTGTGGGGGCCAGCGACAATATTTCGATGGGCGAGAGTACCTTTATGGTGGAGATGACCGAAGCTGCCAGTATTATGAATTCCTTTTCCGAGCGCAGTCTTATCCTTTTTGACGAGCTTGGTCGCGGCACCTCCACATACGATGGCATCTCCATCGCTTGGGCCATCGTGGAATATCTGCATGATAATCAGAAAGGCCATCCCCGCACCCTCTTTGCCACGCATTACCACGAGCTCAATGAAATGGAGAAAACCCTCGATAGGGTGCACAACTATAATGTATCGGTAAAGGAGGCCGGCGACCATGTTATCTTTACGAGGAAACTGGTGCCTGGCGGCAGTGCTCACTCATTTGGTATCCACGTGGCAAGGATGGCCGGTATGCCGCCCACTATTGTGAAGAGGGCCAATCAGGTGCTCCATGAGCTGGAGGCTAATTCCGATAATGAGGTGTCCAGACCGCGCGTTGAGGACATCAATCGCACTAAGGAGGGCGCGCAGCTCACTTTCTATCAAGTGGACGACCCCGTCTTGCGTGCTGTGCGCGACAGTCTCTTGACCCTTGACATCAATAATCTCACGCCCCTTGAGGCCATCAATAAATTAAGCGAGATACAGAAATTGGTTAAGGAGTGAACGCCAATGTTTCTGCATCTCATTTGCTTTTCTCCTTGAATTTTATTTTATTACTAATGCCAAATATCCCTTTTATTATGGACGTAACTAAAGACATCAAATACATAGGCGTAGACGATGCCAATCTCACACTGTTTGAGAGCCAGTATCACGTGCCTGCGGGCATGTGCTATAATTCTTACCTCATCGATGACGAAAAAATTGCCGTTTTCGACACCAGCGACAGCCGCACACTGGACGCTTGGGAGGAGAAGTTGAAAGCTGCCCTCGGCGACAGAAAGCCCACCTACCTTATTATCCAGCACATGGAGCCCGACCATTCCGCCGGTATCAGCAGGATGCTCGCTCTTTATCCCGAGGTGAAGATTGTGGCCTCGATGAAAGCCATCCAAATGATGCCGCTGTATTTTGAGGGCGTGGATTTGGAGGGCAAGACCCATGCTGTGAAAGAGGGCGACACGCTCTGTTTGGGCAAGCATACGCTTAGGTTTATCAATGCCCCGATGGTGCACTGGCCCGAGGTCATAATGACTTACGATGAGGCGGATAAGGCACTTTTCTCCGCCGACGGCTTCGGCAAATTCGGCGTCTATGATGCCGACCGCGATGATTGGGCTTGCGAGGCCAGGCGCTATTATTTTAATATCTGTGGCAAGTACGGCGCGTCTGTGCAGCAGGTGTTGAAGAAAGCCGCAAAATTAGATATTCAGCGTATCCTTCCGCTCCACGGCCCTGTCTTGGAGGGCGAGGCCATGACTACGGCTGTGAAGCTCTATGATACGTGGTCGAAATACGATGTGGAGACGCCGGGTGTCCTTATCGCTTGCGCTTCCATTCACGGTGGCACACTGAAAGCCGCACAATACCTCAAGGAGCTCCTCGTACAGCGTGGAGCCGGCAAGGTGGTGCTTACCGACCTCACCATTGACGACCAGACTGAAGCCATAGAGGACGCTTTCCGCATGAGCCACCTTGTTTGCTGCGCCAGCAGTTATGACGCGGGCGTGTTTCCCCCGATGCACGACTTCATCTATCACCTCGGTATCAAGGGCTATCAGCGCCGCACCGTGGCGCTGGTGGAAAATGGTTCGTGGGCGCCCTCTGCAGGTCGCGTGATGAGGGAGATGTTCGCTCCGATGAAGAATATAACCCTCATCGAGCCCACTATCACTATCAAGGGACGTATGCATGAGGCCGATAAATCCGCATTCATAGCCCTTGCGGATAAGATTGCCGCCGACTTTTGAGTAATGCGCCGCTCGACCTCTGTTTCTGCAAACTAATCTCAAGAATATTGGGCTTTGCCCATCCCTTATTATCTTAATAACCACCCGAAATGTCCTCTGTTCATTTCGGGTGGTTATTTTCGTTTATAGCGGTAGCCAATGGGGCGCTTATCTCTTTGTGGTGTGCACCATAAACATCACGGCGGCAACGGCCACAATGATGCCGATAATGATATTTGGCGTGAGCGGTTCGTGGAACATCAGTGTGCCGATAAGAATGGCTGTGATGGGTTCAAACACGCCCATCACAGAGGCTTTTGTTGCCCCGATATTGCGCGTGGCGATAGCCAATGATGCCGTAGACACGATAGTGGGCAATACGGCCAGTCCGATAAGTAGTAGCCACGCCGTGGGAGTGGTGAGCCCCTGGGTTATAGGCACATCGGTGGTCAGTATGCGCGCCGAAAACACTACGGCCCCAATCAGCAAGGAATAGAAGGTGAGCAGTGTGTTGGAGATATTGCTGATTGCCTTACTGCGGTTGATTATCACAATAAACAGGGCGTAGACCGTGGCCGAACAGATGGATAGGGCGATGCCTATTGGATTGGCGGCTGTGGCGGGCGAACTGCCGTGTGTCATCATCATTACGCCCCCAAACGTCATCGCTATTGCCAACCATACCGGCCATGACGGTACCACCCTAAAGAACACCATGATAATTGCCACTAAAACGGGGTAGAGGAAAACCAGTGTGGTGGCCAATCCCGAGGCGATATATTTGTACGCTTCAAACAGGCATAGACTGCTGCACGTGTATAGCAATCCTAACGCGAGCAGTATGGCCGCTTGCTTTTTGGTGATGCGGAAACTTTGTCCGCTCAGCCATAGGAATAATCCCAACAGAATTACGGCGATGCTATAGCGGAATAGCAATATTGATTCCGTGGCAGCCCCAGCCCGCATTAGGGGAATGGCGAATAGGGGATTGAGACCGTAGGTTACGCCGGTGATGATGCCTGCAGGATAACCGATTACAGCGTTTCGGCTGAGTCTTTTCATCTGATTTCTTTTCTATGGCCTGCTCTCTTTGCTTAAAGAGCACAGGTCATATTTGCGCTTGCAACGTCCATGGCTGCAAGCGCTGTTTTTTTATTTGCGGTTGCAAAGGTAGTAATAATTTGCTATTTGCGTATTCGCTGAAAATAATATTTGGCCAACTTGCATTTAATCATTTGTGTTTGTCCTAACGTGAATTTGCGCGTATTTAGCCCGATTTTTCAGTAATTAGACGACCTGGCCAAGAAACAATTCGTGGGTAATTGACGGATAGTTCACGGCATTCGTGTAAAAGATTGGTTTAACATGAATTGCCGCGAAATAACACGAATTTTTCAGGCATTAAGCGGCGGAAATGCCCACCTGCGGCGGAAAAATCCCGTGATAGTTTGCGTTAACAGTACTGTAACAATAACTAAACAGTACTGTAACAATAACTAAACAGTACTGTAACATTA
>CAZQVW010000166.1:0-5636 GCA_964596865.1 uncultured Bacteroidaceae bacterium | reverse complement strand
ATTAATCGCCGCAGAGCGCTACTTTTCCCGCCCGCCTGCCGCTAAAAATGAAAGATTGTGATTAACTTTGCAATAATCTCTGCTCATACATTATTTATATGTACTCCTACATTATTATATAGAGGTGAGATTGCTCTGATATGGCTCTATACCTTATTATATATAAGTAAACTCAATCTGATTATGCACACAATAAATAAAGACAAGGCCCTTGTGGTATTCAGCGGCGGGCAGGACTCCACCACCTGCCTCTTTTGGGCCAAAAAGCACTTCCGCGAAGTCTACGCCCTCACATTTATCTACGGGCAGAAGCACGTGAAGGAAGTGGAAGTGGCCGAAAAAATTGCTCGCGAGGCGGGCGTGAAATGGGAGAAGATGGACGTGTCCTTTATTGGCCACCTTGGGCGCAACTCGCTCACAGACAACTCAATTCCCATGGACGAGCAGAAACCGCAGGACGGTCCGCCAAACACGTTTGTGCCCGGAAGAAACCTGTTTTTCCTCGCTATCGCGGCCGTCTACGCTCGCGAGCGCGGTATCAGCCACCTTGTCACCGGTGTGGGGCAGACAGATTATAGCGGTTACCCCGATTGCCGCGACGCATTCATCAAATCGCTGAATGTGACGCTCAATCTCGGTATGGACGAGCAGTTTGTCATACATACACCGCTGATGTGGCTGGACAAAGCCGAGACATGGGCACTGTCCGACAAGCTGGGCGTCCTCGACCTCGTGCGCAATGAGACTTTGACCTGCTACAACGGTATCCCCGGCGACGGTTGCGGCCACTGCCCCGCCTGCAAACTGCGCCGCGAGGGGCTGGAGCAATATCTCGCGCAAAAATCTGGAAATAATAACAAAGAATAATGAGGCTTTCGTTGGCTTCCCGCCACAATAGGTGTGCTCTTGCTATACCTATTCCGGCCCAAATTGCCGACCTTCCCTATAAAGCCTATCCCGTAATAGTTTAACTGTCGCAATTAATCCCCAAAAACAATGGAAAGAAACGAAGAGGGGCTCAAACAACTGGGCTCCGCCAAGACTAAATACCCCACGGATTACGATCCCTCCCTGCTCGAAACGTTTATCAACAAGCATCACGACAACGATTACTGGGTGCGGTTCAACTGTCCCGAGTTTACCTCCCTCTGCCCTATCACCGGCCAGCCTGATTTCGCTGAAATCCGCATCGCCTACATCCCCGATGTCCGCATGGTGGAGAGCAAGAGCCTGAAACTCTACCTTTTCTCCTTCCGCAACCACGGTGATTTCCATGAAGACTGCGTCAATAAGATTATGAAGGATCTCATCGCCCTTATGGACCCCAAATATATCGAAGTGCTCGGCCTGTTCACCCCCCGCGGCGGTATAAGTATCTATCCTTACGCTAATTACGGTCGTCCCAACACCAAATATGCCGACCTCGCCGACTACCGTCTCCGCAATCACGACCTAAAGTAGAATTATTCCTTTTATATAGCGCTAACTTCGGCGATTTTGAGCAACGAAGTCAAGGAAAAAACAAGCATAAATTGGGAATAAGTAGGCTATGACTGGGAAAAGACAGGCATAAATTGGGAAGATGCAGACAATGACCGGCAAAAGGCTGGCAATGACAGGTGAAAAGACAGGCAATGACCGGCGAAAGGCTGGCAATGACAGGTGAAAAGGCAGGCAGAGAGAGAAAAGTAAAACACAAAAAAGTGGGCTCACGCAACTTTTGCGTGAGCCCACTCATATTATCGGGGATCAATTAATCTCTTTTGGTTGGCTAAAGCCTACATCATGCCGCCACCCATGCCACCTGCGGGCATCTGAGCAGGAGTTTCCTCCTTCTTATCGCAGATAACGCACTCGGTGGTGAGGAACATGCCGGCCACGCTGGCGGCATTCTCCAAAGCTACGCGGGTAACCTTGGCAGGATCCACCACACCGGCGGCGCGAAGATCCTCAAAGGTCTCGGTCTTGGCATTAAAGCCGTAATTGCCTTTGCCCTCGCGCACCTTATTCACGATGACAGCGCCTTCCAATCCGGCGTTGTGGCAAATCTGGCGGAGCGGCTCCTCAATAGCGCGACGAATGATGTTGATACCGGTGGTCTCATCGGCGTTAGCACCCTCCAGACCCTCCAGAGCTTGCTGTGCGCGGATATAAGCCACACCACCGCCGGTAACGATACCTTCCTCCACGGCAGCGCGAGTGGCGCAAAGGGCATCATCGCAACGATCCTTCTTCTCTTTCTGCTCGGTCTCGGAAGAAGCGCCTACTTCCAGCACGCAAACACCGCCGCTCAACTTGGCCAAGCGCTCCTGCAACTTTTCTTTGTCATAAGAAGAGGTTGTATTGGCGATTTCGGACTTGATTTGATTTACCCTGTCCTTGATATTCTGCTTGTCGCCGGCACCATTCACGATTGTAGTAGTGTCTTTGGTGATGGTGACCTTCTCGGCAGTGCCAAGCATATCGATAGTGGCCTGCTCCAGCTTCAAACCCTTGTCTTCGCTGATCACAACGCCGCCGGTGAGGATAGCGATGTCTTCGAGGATGGCCTTACGCCTGTCGCCGAAGCCAGGAGCTTTCACAGCGCAGATCTTAAGTTGTGTTCTCAACCTATTCACTACCAATGTGGTGAGAGCTTCGGAATCCACGTCCTCAGCAATCACGAGCAGAGGCCTACCGGTCTGAACAGCGGGCTCGAGGATGGGGAGAAACTCCTTAAGGGTGGAGATTTTCTTGTCGTAGATAAGGATATACGGCTTCTCCATTACGCACTCCATCTTCTCTGTGTCGGTAACGAAGTAAGGAGAGAGGTAACCGCGGTCGAACTGCATACCCTCCACGGTCTTGAGCTTAGTCTCGTTGGTCTTACCGTCCTCAATGGTGATTACACCGTTTACGCTCACGGCGCGCATACCATCGGCGATGAGCTTACCGATTTCGGGGTCGTTATTTGCAGAGATAGTGGCCACCTGCTCTATCTTGTCGTAGTTGTTGTCCACCTGCTCGGCCTGAGTCTTGATGTTGTCCACCACGGCGCTCACGGCCTTGTCGATACCTTTCTTCACATCCAGCGGGTTAGCACCGGCGGCCACGTTTTTCATACCCTCGGAGAGGATTGCTTGAGCCAAAACGGTGGCGGTGGTGGTGCCATCACCGGCATCGTCACCGGTTTTGCTGGCCACGCTCTTCACCAACTGGGCACCGGCATTCTCGAACGCGTCTTCCAATTCGATTTCCTTGGCTACGGACACACCGTCCTTAGTAATCTTGGGAGCGCCGAACTTCTTGTCGATAACCACGTTCCTACCCTTCGGGCCGAGGGTAACTTTTACGGCATCAGCCAGCGCGTCAGCACCTGCTTTCAGTTGGTCGCGGGCGTTTACATCATATTTAATTATCTTTGCCATAGTCTAAAAGTGTTTTGATTGTTAGTTGAAAGAATTATTAGGCCTCCATCAAGAATTCTTCTATGTCTTTCTTCATGGCGGAAGCCTATATAAATAATGTTTAGTCCTCTATCACGGCCACAACATCGCTCTGACGCATGATAAGGTATTTTTCGCCCTCGAATTCAATCTCCGTACCGGCGTATTTACCGTAGAGCACCTTATCTCCCGCGTTGAGGACCATCTCTTCGTCGGCCTTACCTTCGCCGGTGGCCACTACTGTGCCTTGCAGGGGCTTCTCTTTTGCGGTGTCGGGAATGATGATACCGCCTACTGTCTTCTCCTCTGCGGGAGCCGGACTAATCAGAACTCTGTCTGCCAATGGTTTAAGTTTCATAGTCGTACTTATTTTTATGTTGTGTTATTTATTTGCTTTTTCAAGCGTCCACCACATATTAAGCAACAACTGTGCCAAACACTATTTGGCATTCATAAAAATTGCTCCCGACTTTTGATTTTGATAATATGAAGATGCAGTCCTTTTCTTTGGCGCTCCACATTTATAATAAGGTAGTGCGCGCAGAGTGTCCGCTTTTCCATCCTTTTCCACCGGCACAATCAAAGTCATGCAACTATCTTGTTTACTAAAACGATGACTAACCGCCGATTTGGGATTAAAGAAAACATCGCCGCCCCCCTGTTCTTCCAAGCAATATACTATCGGGCCGCGCTGGAGCGCCACTTGCGAGCGAGCCGCATCTGTTTGTTTCCACACTCTTAATATTGGCGTAGGTATTTTTATGGCTATGAGGTCGCGCACGTGCCAAACACCGCTCAACACGGCATATCCGTCCTGTATCTCGGGGATAGCGAGCTTGCCGTTCACAAAAATCTGGACGCGGCCGCGCGTGGCGGTGGTCTGATAGCCCGCAAGCATATCCTTGCCGCTCACCCACAACGGGATGCGGACGTGTATAGTGGCCTTGACACTGTCGGGCGCGCAATGTCCGCCATTTATCGTGGTGGTATCGTGGAAAAAGACGCGCGTATAATCGTCTATCTGTTGCGAATCCTCCATAGGAATCAAACTGCCGTCTGCCTGAAACGAAAGAGATGTCTGATAATACCACGGACTGCTGCTCATCGATTGGATATAAGCCTCCAACTGACGGTTTTTCAAATGTACGAGTCCGCGCCCCAGCATATTCACATAGATATGCTCGCCACTAAGGGCGTAAGTCATCTTGCCTGCAGTGCGTAGCAAGTCAGCCACCTGCCGTTTGGCCTTTTCGGAAGTGTCTTCATCGGTGAGCAATCCGTTTTCCACCATTGTCCAGTATCGGAGGATGTCGTTATATAATATGCGCTCGGCGTAATCGAAATAGCGCGCCTGTCCGGTGAGCATTGCCAAACTGTAATTCTCGCGAAACAGGTGGAGCGCCTTATTGATGTCTCCCTCACATCCCGTCAAACTGATTTTTGCGGCCTCGGCCTCCCGCTTGGGCGAGGCTTTGCCCTTCACCGCCCATGGCCATTCGTTCTTATGTTTTATCGTTGCCCGTTCTTTTCCTCTCGCAGCATTCATAGACGTTGCATTTTCGGTTGTTAATGCCCCATTGCCGGATAAAGACGCTCCTTGTGCGGGCAGTCCCAAAAACCTTGCGCCCTTATCCTTATAGTAATACCAGAAGAAGTCCAACCATTGCATACTGTCAGCCTCCACCGCCGTTAGGGGCAGTCTCACGCTCGCCTTCTCCTCCGTTTTAGCAATACACGTGGGCGCCACCATTGCGCACACCAATATTATACTCAATAATTTCATACCTTATCTTCGTTTTCTTATACCAAAATGTATATATCCTTATACCTTATTTATATATAGTGCCAATCTACAATCACATCTTGACACCTTATTTATATATAAAGCCAATCTACAATCATAGCTTGACACCATATTTATATATAGTGCCAATCTACAATCACATCTATCACACCTGCCGCCATATAGAATCGTGGCACATTCATATCACAGCCATATTTGACCGTAAATTGTTACATCGTTGTATGATACGACAAATTTACGGTGTTTTATTAGAATTAGCGCCTCATCATTATGATTTTTTTTGCGTGCTAATACTAATATTTTGCGTGCCACCGCCACCTTTTCCCGTCCTGCGGCGAAAAAATCCCGAGTAAGTTTGCGTTCACAGTACTGTAACAATAACTAAACAGTACTGTAACAATAACTAA
>CAZQVW010000165.1:0-5681 GCA_964596865.1 uncultured Bacteroidaceae bacterium | reverse complement strand
TACAAGTATGGCCAAGGTACTGCAATTGATTACGAAAAAGCAGATTTCTATAAAATGATGCCTGCCCTAAGTTTCTAATATGTCTCTTTACATTAACCATGCTGAATATAGTCTCATGGTATGCGCTTGCGCATTTTCAGTATGTTGAAGGCAAATAAAATCTTATATGTTCCTCTCCTAAATGCTTGTTTTGAAATAAGTCGAGTTGCTTGCCGTTTGTAAATAAACGCTCGCGACAATGTAGGCTACTCTGTTTTGACGATGTATCGTTTGTAGTAGGAGAAAAGGATTGTGGTGAGCGGTAGAGCGATAATCATGCCGATAATGCCAAGCAGATAGCCCCAAACGCTAAGTGAGAGCAGAATCGAGAAAGGCGGAAGACCGATAGCCGAACCCATAATTTTGGGCGTGAGCACTCCGTCTTGGATAATTTGGACAACGGCAAAAACTGCCAGTGCAGAAAGTAGTACCAGCCAGAAGTTCTGTCCTGTCTCCGCAGCCTTGAGAATGCAGAGGAAGAATGCCGGTATTAGACCGAGCGCGTGGAGGTAGGGGATGAAACTTAAGGCTCCTATGAGGATGCCCAATGGAATGGCCAAAGGAAAATTGATGATGGAAAAGCCGATGCAGAACAAGATGCCCACACATACGGCGATGAGAAACTGGCCGCGGAAATATGCGTTCATGCCCCGATTGAGGTCGGAAAATAGAGTGTTGGCAAAGGCGGAGTATTTCCTGGGGATAAGTTTCTTCACTCCTTGGGACAAATTCTCAAAATCGTAGAGAATGAAAAACAAATAGAGCACCGATACTGCCCAAGACACGATGCTCACCACTACGGCGGCAGTTTGCTGGAAAATATTCCATACTCCAGGCATCACCGTCTTGAGGATGTTAAACAATTGGCCGCTATGAAGCATTCGTGTGAAGTCTATCTGCCCCAAATATTCTGCTATCAATTGCTCGAACTGGGTATCATAATGGCTGGAATGGAGGTAGTGATTGACAATTGTGGTGAAATGGCTAAATTCGTCTATCATTTTCGGTACGGTGAGATAGATGAGTAATCCCAATACTATGCCAACCACCAATAAAGCGGCAAGGATGGACGGGATGCGATAATGGAAATGGGCTTTATGCTCAAAGAAACTTACCAAAGGAAAGATCAAATAGGCCACAAACCAAGCTACGAAGAAAGGCACGAGCACTACGCTCAAATAGTCTATCAATAGGATGATAAGCACCAAGCCAAGAATGACGGCGGAGGTGCGAATAAAGGAATCGAAGGTGATGGGTTTCTTTGACATAGCAAAAGTAGATAAGTAAGGTGGATAAAGAATATTTGCTTTGGCAAAATTAGTGATATAATTGCTGATAAACGGATAGCTGCCTAAATAAAATAGAAATTTTCTCAAAAAGTAATTAAGATTGCTCGGATATGAGTAATGTTGATTACTTTTGCATATTATGTTATACCTTGTACCCACTCCCATTGGCAATTTGGAGGACATCACGCTCAGAGCGTTGAGAATCCTGAAGGAGGCTGACCTCATTTTGGCAGAGGACACGCGCACAACCAATGTCTTGTTGCGCCATTATGATATCCACAATGCTTTAAGGAGCTACCACAAGTTTAATGAACATCAAACGGTGGCAGCCTTGGTGGAGCGGCTGAAAGGTGGCGAGACAATTGCCCTTGTCAGTGATGCGGGTACTCCCGGAATCAGCGACCCTGGTTTCCTGTTGTTGAGGGAGTGTGTTAGGGTTGGCGTAGATGTGGAGTGTCTGCCGGGCGCCACCGCTTTTGTTCCGGCGTTGGTGAGTTCAGGACTGCCCTGCGATAGGTTTATATTTGAGGGCTTCCTTCCTCAAAAGAAAGGGCGCCACACAAGGTTAGAGGCCTTGAGGGGGCAGGAACGCACTGTGGTATTCTATGAGTCGCCGCATAGGGTGGTGCGTCTATTGGGAGAATTGGAAGAGGTGTTCGGTCCGTGTCGTCCCTGTGCTGTCTGTCGCGAAATAACAAAGATTCACGAACAGGTGGTGAGAGGCACAATCCATGAGGCTTTATCACATTTTCAGGAGAACGAACCCCGAGGAGAGTTTGTGGTGATAGTGGGTCAAGCACCGGAATAAAGATGGCAACCTTGATTAGTAAGTGATTGATTCGCATATATTCAGATAGGCAATAAACGACATAGGAATAAAAACACAGAAATCATAGCAAGATTTCTTCTTGCTCAACACATTAATTATGAAAAAGATTCTATTCAGTTTGACGATTCTTTCAATTGCATTGGCAGGATGCCAAGGCAATGGAAAACAATCTGACAATCAGATTAACGAAGATTCAATTAATCGCATTCTTAATCAGAAGGATGCCGAGATAAACAACCTCTTGGGTACAGTAAATGATATCCAAGACGGTTTGCGGCAGATCACAGAGGCTCAATGGCGTATCAATACTATGAAAAGCCAGGAAAACCCCTCTGTGGACGATATCCGCGAGAATATGGCCTTTATCCAGCGCACCATGCAGCTCAATCGCGACCGTATTGCTGAATTGCAGAAGCAACTTCAGAATACTAATATCAATGCTGCCAACTTGAAAGAGACTATTGAGACCCTACAACAGCAAGTGAATGAGAAGCAGCAACAGATTGAGGCTCTTACTGCGGAATTGGCTAAAAAAGATGTTGTTATTCAGGAGCAAGCAGGCAAGATTAACTCTCTTAACTCGGAAAAGGAAGCCCTTGCGCAAGATAAATCAAACCTGCAAGAGGCCAACGATGCAAAAGCGCGCACAATCTCCAAGCAAGACAAAGACCTCAACAGAGCTTGGTATGTCTTTGGCACGAAGAAAGAGCTGAAGGAGCATAATATTCTTAAGAATGGCGATGTGCTTACTCGGTCTTACTCAAAGAATTACCTCACTGAAGTGGACATACGCAATCTTAAGTCTATTCCTCTGGGATCAAAGAGCGCAAAATTGCTCACCACTCACCCATCAGGTTCTTATACTTTGGAGCGCGATGCCAATAAGCTATATACTTTGCGCATCACTGATCCGCAAACATTTTGGAGTGTGAGCAAATATTTGGTGATACTTGTGAAATAATATATGTAGAGACAGCTTATTGACATTTGCCATAATCAGATAGTGGTGAATGGCAATAATCTCTTTTCTATTCCACAATTATTTGAATGAAGGAATTTATTATTTCCCAAGCGCAGGCAGAAACGGCTGTACTTGTGGCTTTAATCACTCCCTTACAAGGCGAACGCAAGACGAAGGAGTATTTAGATGAACTGGAGTTCTTGGCTGAAACCGCGGGCGTGAGTACGGTAAGGCGTTTCACGCAGCGTGCGGACGGCCCCAACAGTACCACTTATGCGGGTAGTGGAAAACTCCATGAGATACGCTCTTTCATTGAGCAGGAAGCGGAAGCCGACAGAGAGGTGGGTATGGTGATTTTCGATGATGAGCTTTCGGCCCGCCAGTTGAGAAACGTAGAGCGCGAACTGAAAGTGAAGATTTTGGATCGCACCACTCTTATCCTTGACATCTTTGCTATGCGTGCGCAAACGGCTAACGCTAAAACGCAGGTGGAGCTTGCGCAATACCGCTATATGTTGCCGCGATTAAGTAGACTGTGGACTCACTTGGAACGCCAGGGTGGCGGTAGCGGCAGTGGCGGTGGCAAGGGCTCGGTGGGGCTGCGTGGTCCTGGTGAAACGCAGCTTGAGATGGATAGGCGTATTATCCTGCAACGTATTTCATTACTGAAGAAGCGCCTAAAAGAGATTGACCGCCAAAAAGCCACACAGCGCCAAAACCGTGGCCGACTGGTGAGAGTGGCCTTGGTGGGATATACCAATGTGGGCAAATCCACACTCATGAATCTCATTTCCAAGAGTGAGGTGTTTGCAGAAAACAAACTCTTTGCTACGCTGGACACCACTGTGAGAAAAGTTACCCTGCAGAATCTTCCGTTTCTCCTTTCCGATACCGTTGGCTTTATCCGCAAGTTGCCAACAGATTTGGTGGAGTCGTTTCATTCCACTTTGGATGAGGTGAGAGAAGCCGACCTGCTGTTGCATGTGGTGGATGTGAGCCATCCTAATTTTGAAGAGCAGATAGAGGTGGTGAATAAGACATTGGCAGATCTTGGTTGCGCAGAGAAGCCAGCTCTTTTGGTGTTTAACAAGGTAGATGCCTATACTTATACTGCAAAAGACGCCGATGACCTTACCCCTGCTACAAAAGAGAATTGGACTATCCAAGAATTACGCCAATCGTGGCTGGGGCGTATGGGCAATGATTGTGTATTTCTTTCGGCCAAGACGCGTGAGGGATTACCTTATTTTCGTGCCGAGTTGTATAAGCGCGTACGTCAACTGCATGTGCAGCGTTTCCCTTATAATGACTTTCTCTACCCACAACCAGAAGACTTAGATTTTTCTTCTGACGCCACTTCTGAATCTTTTGATGATAGCCCTGAATCCCATGATAACAAAGATGTATGACAATAGAAAGCTCTCACGACTTGCAAAAGTGTTTATTTGCTTAGGCTTGTTGGTTGTGGTTATCCCTGTCTGCGGACGAGCACAGCTTGTTGGCCTCATAGATACTGTCAAAGTAAAAGCCGAATTTACGGGAACACTCAGTGCCAACCACTATTCTCCCTATTGGATGGCAAACAACAAATATGGGCTTTCCTGTGTGGAGGACAATTGGGCTGTGATGCGTATAGGGGCTTTCCATGATATTGGCGGCAGTGAAGCTAACAGTTATAATCCTTTCCGTCTGAATGAAAATAATGGGCGTAAGTCCATTAAGAATTGGCAAACGGGTTGGGGAGCAGACTTTGCTTACGTCAGTGGGGCAGATGCCCGTATGGTGGTACAGCAACTCTACGCTGATGTGCAATGCAAGAAAGTGAGATTGAGCATAGGTGCAAAAGAGCGGCCAAGTGAGGGGCTTAATCCTTTACTTTCCAGTGGCGGAATGGCTGATGGCATCAACCATCGTCCCATTCCGCAGGTAAGAATAGAATTGCCCGACTATTGGAATATCCCTGGGACAAAAGGGTGGTTGGCATTGAAAGCGCATATCGCTTACGGTGCATTCACCGATAATCGCTGGCAACGCGATTTTGCTGCAGTGGGAAGTGTCTATTCCAAAAACTCGCTCTATCACACCAAGGCAGGCTATCTCCGTATAGGAAATATAAGAAAAATTCCACTTACCTTAACAGGAGGATTGGAGATGAACACGCAATTTGCTGGTACTGCCTATAATCTGGGTGTGCGCGATGACGACAACACAGGGCGTTTCTACGGCGGCACATTGAGAATGAAACATAATCTGCGAGCTTTTTGGGATGCTTTCGCTTTAAGTGGCAGCGATGCCACTGATGCTCAATACAGTAATACGGAGGGTAATACCGTAGGGGCTTGGCATCTATCCATTGATTACCACGGAGAAGGTTGGGGTGTGCGTGCATATGCCCAACATATGTTCGAAGATCATAGTCAGCTCTTCTGGCAATACGGATGGAAAGATATGATGTGGGGATTGGAAGCCAGTATGCCAAAGAATCCTTTTGTCTCTACGATTGTTTACGAATATCTTAATTTGCGCGACCAGAGCGGACCTGTCTATCACGACCATACTGCCA